>JAAYUY010000194.1 GCA_012517435.1 Sphingobacteriales bacterium
ATCAGCGAGTATTGTTCAAATATTTTATCGGTGTAAACATTTGTTGAAATTCCAATCACCTGATTTTCAGCTCCAAGCATATAAAGGCCGGAGAGGGCACTCTCAATCAGGCAGACAATCCGTTCAGCCGGTTTATTCAAACTGATGGTTTTTCCTCTGAAATCGCTTACCTCAATGGCTTGGGCTATAATATTATCCTGCCTGTCTGCTGTTTTCCTGCAGGAAAACATCAATAACAAGCAGGATAGCCCTATGAGAATATTTACGGTTTTGATCATTTATCTGATTAAAATTCAGCATTTAAGCCTGCCTGAAATGAAAATCCTGTGTTTTTAAACTGCCAGGGCATTTCATATTCATTGTCAGTGATGTTGTAAAACTGTCCGAACAGGCTGACTTTGCTTTTATCATTTTTCAGGATTTCCTGAGAAACGAACACATTTAGCAAGATTCCGGGAACAAATTCATTTCTTGACGAAATGGAGGTGTTGTCATAGTAACCACCGTTGTAATTCAGCATGGGGGTAATCTGCAGTCCGAAAGGAGCAGTGAAACTTGCCCCTGCGTTGATGATTAATTCGGGAGAAAAGGGAACGGTTCCGCCATCCTGATCCGCATCAAATTCATTGTTGACAACGGTTTTCATATATGTAAGATTGGCGAAGGCCTCCAGGTAGTTTTTCATTTTAATCTTCAGTTCCAGTTCTCCACCTTTTGAATTTGTTTTTCCTGCATTGATGGACTGTGACTGCGAAGGGTTCTGGCGAACCACATTGTCGATAATGGCATCTGTTACCTGCAAATTGAATAATCGTGCCGATAAGACGAAATTTTCCATCAGGGCAAGGTCGGCACCGAAATCTATACCAAAGCCGGATTCCGGTTTCAGGTCGGGATTGGGTAACTGGCCGCTGTGAAGGGTATCACCCGTTTTAATCGTTCCGCCAACAGATTTAAGTCCCGGTGTCATAAAGCTTGTTCCGGCATTGGCAAACAAGGAAACTTTTTTCGAGGCATTGTAGCGTAAACCTGCACTGTACAGCAGTTTTGACCAGACTTTTGAGGGTTCTCCCGGTGCTCCGCCATTGATGAGGGCGATGTTGGTTTTTGTAAAATTGTATCGGATACCTCCCCGGGCGATCAACTTACCAAAATGTGCTTCTTCCTGTACATAAAATCCTGATTGCCATGCCCTTGATTTATTTCCATAGGAGCGGAAACCCTGTAATGGATCAGACCATGTATAATACTCAGCTCCCTGATAATCAATTCCTGCTGTGAGATTATTTTTTTCACCATGTTTAATATTAATCTGGGCATCGGCAGGTATGATATTCTGTATCACTCCGTTTTCTGAATCAAGGCTGTCGATGATGTTGAAGTGGCTTTCCTGCCAGCTTCTGTCGTAATTTCTCCATCCTGCATGAGCCTGAAAGGTAATATTATTATTGAATTTAAGGGTATATCCGGCATTCACTATTCCGTAATTATGGTCAAATCCACGGTAAACCCTGCCGGCATCACCCTTGTGAAAGGTTTTATTGATAAACAGAGTAAATTTCTGATTTTGATCATCGGAAAACCAGGTCAGCCCTCCGAATGCTTTTGTTTTCCTGTATTCCGGATTTTTTTTCATGTTGAGCCATGAATTGGGAATGCCGTAATCAGTATAGTCAGAGATTTCATTATTTAGTCCGAAATAGTAATTTATTCCATTTGATACATTCTGATGATAAAACTGGTTGTTGAAGGTGTTGTATGAGCCATAGGAGGAAGCAAAGCGGGTGGAAGGTGCAGTGAATTTTTCCTTTAATATCAGATTTACGGTCCCGGCCAGCGGACTTTGATTTCCTGCAAAATCCTGTGAAAGGTAGTTGGAATAAATAACAGATGCCGGGCCTCTCTGTATTTCTATCCTGTCAATGGCCGACAAATCAAGTGTCATCGGGTCAATAAAAGCGTCAATGGGTAAGCCCTGAAGCATGAAGGTGCTGTATTTTGGCCCGATACCGCCAAATGTACCCCAGTTGGCATCATTCCTTGACAAAACAGAAACAGAATTCCCGGGGCGGTTAAACAGCACATCAGCTATGTTACGATTGAAGGCCACGGTAGCCTCTATTTCTTTTTTTGACAATACTTCTATCTTCTGGGTAATGCTCCCCTGAAGCTGGGCTGTACGCGAACCCGTAACCACTGTTTCTTTTAAAATCAGCGTGTCTTTGATCTCCTGAGCCAATATGCTGGCAGAGTAAAAGCTTAAAATTGCAGTAATGACTGCAATGATGATTGTTTTAAATGAAGTCATACCTTTTAATTTTAATTGTTAATGTTACTATATTGAAAATCGTGTTACCCATAGTGTAAAAAAATTATTCAGGATTGGTAATGACCAGTTCGCCATGCTTGATGCCTTTGATGGCAATGAGGCGGTCGGCAAGTTCTTTGAGTTGAGAGGCTTTCCCTTTTAAAGTAATGGTTTCGAGGCAGTTGTCGTGATTCAGGTGGACATGTTGCACAGCCAGAATAATGTCGTGAAAATCGTGCTGAAGTGAAGTGGACTGGTTCTGTAAATCTCTTTTATGATGGTCGTACACCAGTACAATGGCACCGGCTACCTCCTCATCACTGTCCCATTTTTTATCAACTATTTGTTTTTGTATCAGGTAGCGGATGGCTTGGGAACGGTTCGGGAATTTGAGGTCTTTAACCAGATTATCCAGCTTTTTCAACAAATCTTCTTCCAGCGAAACACCAAAACGTTTTACCTGCATCGTGTTATGAAATTAAAATTCGTAGCACAAATGTAAAGGGAAAATTCAAACAGGCAAATTTTTTTATCATTTGAGGAAGATGGAGAAAGATTCTTTAATCATTACAGGTGTTATTTCTAAAAAGACCAGATAATTTTCTTTTTCTGACAATCTCTG
>JAAYUY010000195.1 GCA_012517435.1 Sphingobacteriales bacterium
AAGGTCATCAAAGAGATGCTGGAGTTGAACAAACCTATCGGGGCATTGTGTATTTCACCAGTCATGCTTGCAAAAATCATCGGTAACGGAGTCGAACTAACCATCGGCAACGATAAAGGTACCATTCAGGCCATAAAAAGTTTTGGCGGGGAACATAAAATTACCGACCACGGAGAAATTGTTTTTGACAGAAAATACAAGGTGGTTACCACTCCATGCTATATGCTGGATGCTGGCATCGAACAGATTGCTGAAGGAGCTGAAAATCTGGTCAATAAAATATTAGAGCTAACTGATTGATCACCTGATCCGGAGTAGCCGTCTGACGTTATTGCCAATTCTGCCCAAACGGTCAATATTGTCCTGAATCGGGTCAAGGCCGATGTCTTCTTCAGGAAGTATAATGCTGGAAATCATATCGGGGAATTGCTTGGGATAAGCAATGATGACATTCATGTCGGAAAAATCCTGATCGATCAGATGAGGAAGCAAATCATGCTCCGGACGATGAGAAACGCAACCTTTTCTCGAAAGCATAATCAACACAAGAGACTGGTTGTCAATGGTATTAAAAATATCTCTGAATTTCTCGCTATAGGGAGAGTAGGTAAAAACAGGATTGGAGAAACTACTTGTAATTTCCTGATTTTTCCGTAATAAATTCAGTGTTCTGTTATCGCTGTAGAAAACCGGAGAATCAGGAATCTGACGGGCAAGAGACAAGAATTTTTTAAAAAGGCTTTCGAATCCCGGTTCAAATGAAAAATTGGTTGGAATCAGCCAATGCACCCTGTTGAATTGCATTAAAGGCTTTTCAAACTTGCAGATGATCAACTCTTCATTCACAGAAATTAGCAGATTATCGAGGGTTGTTCCGAAGATTTTACCAAAGGTGCCTTTTTTACCGCTCCAACCCATAACAACCGTAGAAATTGTATGCTCTTTAATGGCACGGGATATTCCGTTCGGAACACTCAGGTCGATCTTTGTCCGTATATTGATGGGTATCTCTGCTTCTTTTTGAGGTTCAATAAGTTTCTCCATCATTTTTCTGCTTTCATGCACTTTTTGGTAAGCTTCCTCATCATCATTCACCACCGAAAGCAAATAAATACTTTCAGCAGACAGTTCCCTGTAAATCACTGAGGCTACTTCAATCAAATGATGTACGGTAGCAGGATTTGCGATAGGTACGAGAATACGCGAAGGAATCTCTGCTGTTTCAGGTTCATCTTTGCTGCTATTCTGAATAACAATATTTTTCCCGGCTCTTTCGGTAATAATTCCTCCCAGGAGACAGGTAATCAGAATGAGCAAAACAGCTGCGTTCAATACAGTTTCATTTACAATACCAGCTTCAATCCCTATCATGATTACGGCAATGGTAGCTGCAGCATGTGTAGTACTTAAGCCGAAAATCAGATTTCTCTGATTGGCATTAAATTTTGCAAAAAGCTGAATGAAAAAAGCAGCCAGCCATTTTGAAAAAATGCCAAAAACAATAAAAACAACACCGAAGATGATTGTCTGAGTCCCTGAGTAAAAGGCATTTATATTGGTCATCATTCCTATGCTGATCAGAAAAAAAGGAATGAAAAAAGTGTTTCCGAAAAACCTGATGCGGTTACGCAATGCATTATGCATAGGGATAATACGGTTCAAAGCCAGGCCAATCAAGAATGCACCTACAATACCGTCTATATTTGATAGTTCGGCTAACACTGCAGAAAACAGGAGGAAAAACATAACCAGAAGGAAATCGAAACCCCTGTCACTTTCTGTATTTTTAAAAAGCCACCTGGCAGCCTTTGGCAGGAGAAAAAGTACCAGTAAAAGAAACAATATTAAAGAACCAGCAACATATAAAAGTGAAAAATCAGATAAGCCCTGATTAAATTCTTTAAAGAGAGCCAAAGATAACAATACCAAAGAATTAGTAATAATAGTACCCCCAACCACAACAGAAACAGAAGGATTATTAATAATACCCATTCTGCTTACAACCGGATAAGCCACAAGGGTATGGGTGGAAAACATAGCAGCCACAAAAAAAGCTGCATAAGTATCGAGCTGAAGAAGATACACAGATGTTAAAAATCCTATGACAAAAGGTATAATTAAGGTCAAAAGGCCGAATAATATACTATTTAAACTGTTTTGCCGGAATTTTTTAATGTCAATTTCAAAACTGGCCAGAAACATCAGATAAAGAATCCCTATTTTCTGAAAAAAGAGGACAATCAGGTTCCTGTCCATCAGGTTTAAAACTTCAGGCCCCACCACAATACCGGAAATAATCAAACCGATAATACCCGGAAGGCTTATTTTTCTGAATAATAAAGGAGCCAGATAGGCAATGACGACAAGGATAAGAAGAACCAGTACAGGATTATCTGTTGGGAAACTGAATTTATCAAAATTCATAACCGGTGAATGAATGTTTCATTTTGGAACAGGTGCAAAGTTACAAACCCATGAATTATATTTCTTATCTTTGCTTTACATTTTAAATTGTACTGGTATTATTCAATAAAATCAAAATCATGGAAAAAAAACATGGAATAATAGCTTTGGTGGCAGTATTGCTGATTTCAGGAAGCTTACAGGCACAAAAAACACTTTTATCAGAAGCAGAAATTGTGTTTTACCTCGGAATGGAGGGGACATCAGGTAAAAATGGTATGGCAGTAGCATATAACCCTGAAAATCAATATTATTATGCAATTATCGGAGGTAATTCATCCTTCCCTGTCGAGGTCTTTGATAAAAATGGCGACCACCTTTATGAAACCAATACCGGTTTCGACAGCAGAGGCCTCTGGTATAATATCAAAGAAAAAAGGCTTGAAGGTAAAAGCTATGGAAATGAGATTTATTATTATTCGCTCAATTCAGAAGGATTTCCCGTACGGGTGGATAAAGCTAAGGTTTCATCATTAAAAGATGCAGGTGAACAGAATGTGGCTATCTATGACGAAAAGTCAAATCAAATCATTGTCTTCAATAACGGAAAACTATATTTCTATTCTGCCAAAAACGGAAAGCTGAAAAAGAGTATTCCAATCAGGCGGACAGATGATGAATACAATTATGTTGACAGAAGCTTTGTATGGACAGGAGTAAAAGGAATGGAAGCTGCCTTCTTCAATCTCGACAGCTACAAGCTTGAATTTTACGATATCAAAACAGGGCAAAAATCCGGAGAAATCTATATCCCACTGGATTTTTATCCGGAAAGTCAGTTCAACATCTCTTATGCCAACAACTATTTCTTTGTTTATGATGTGGAATACAAGGAATGGGGATGCTGGAAAATCTGGAGGGAATAATTTATTACAACCATTTTAGCCCCGGATTAATTAGGGTGCTAAATTAATATCGGCAAAAAAATTCCAAAGGTATCATTAATTGAAACCGGCTATCTTTGAACTGGCAAGAATCTCAAATGCTTTTTCCATTTCTTCTTCTGGAACCAAAAGACGGGCTGCACCCAGTTCATCCTTGTAAAAGGAAGTATTCATGATGGTATCCATATCTTCCACTTTTGCATGCAAGCCTTCTC
>JAAYUY010000196.1 GCA_012517435.1 Sphingobacteriales bacterium
ACATCCTCTTTTTGAAAGAATTTCCATCTTTCATGCATTGAATCACAAAGCTGTTGCCCGTTTTCATGCCAAATGTATCTCAAAACGCTATGAAGACCTTAACCTGATAGTCGTTCATTTAGGTGGAGGTATCACTGTGGGTGCCCATTTAAAAGGCCGTGTCATTGATGTCAATCAGGGACTTGACGGGGAAGGGCCTTTCAGTCCTGAACGTAGTGGTACCTTGCCGGTTGGAGCACTTGCAAAACTCTGTTTCAGTGGTAATTATTCGTATCAGGAAGTTAAACAAATGATCACCGGAAAGGGAGGATTTGTTGCCTATTTTGGTACCAATGATGCTCAGGAAGTGGAAAACCTGATGAATCAGGGAGACCCCACTGCCAGCCTTGTTTTTGAAGCCATGGCTTATCAGGTGGCAAAAGAAATAGGTGCCATGTCAACGGTTTTAAAAGGTAAGGTGGATGGTATTTTACTCACAGGTGGACTGGCCAACAACAAATGGTTTATCGACCAGATTATTGACAGGGTGGTTCACATCGGACCGATTTCCATTTATCCCGGAGAAGATGAAATGAAAGCGCTTGCTGTCAATGGACAAATGGTGCTGGATGGTGAAATTGAAGTGAAAGAATATTAAAAAAGGGCCTTAAAAGGCCCCTTAGGGATAAGTATAAACTTACCGGAGATTCGGCATTAAGACGTTTCATCCGCTTGAAAGGTTGTCCCGGGAATCAAAACAAAAGTTATTAATTTTATATGCAATCATTTACTGCCTGTCGCTGTCAGGATTTTGCCTGAAAGAAAAAATTCTTCTATAAAATTTTCCTGACAATTTCGTCCACCGAAATTCCTTCTGCTTCAGCTTTGTAGTTTTTGACAATGCGGTGGCGGAAAACCGGTAATGCAACCGCCTGAATATCTTCAATATCCGGAGAATATTTGCCGTGAAAGACAGCGTGGGCTTTTGCCCCTATCACAAGATATTGTGAAGCACGAGGTCCTGCTCCCCAGCTGATAAACTCGTTGATATAATCTGATGCATAAGGAGTATTAGGCCTTGTTTTATATGCCAGCTCAATGGCATAGCGGAGTACATTCTGATTGACAGGAACCCGGTCCAGCAGCGATTGATAATAAATTATCATTTCGCCTGAAAGCACTTTGTTGACCTGTTTTACCTGTCCTGAGGTGGTTTCCTGAACAATTTTTACTTCTTCTTCAAATGACGGGTAATCAAGGATAACATTATACATAAACCTGTCGAGCTGAGCTTCGGGTAGGGGATAGGTGCCTTCCTGCTCTATCGGATTCTGGGTTGCCAGCACAAAAAAAGGTTCCTGCAATTGATAGAGGTGTCCGGCAGCGGTAACGCTTTTCTCCTGCATGGCTTCGAGTAAGGCCGACTGGGTTTTGGGTGGTGTACGGTTGATTTCATCAGCCAGAATGATATTGGCAAATACAGGCCCTTTGATAAACTTAAAATTTTTGCTTTCGTCCAGAATTTCTGAGCCTGTGATGTCGGAAGGCATCAGGTCGGGAGTAAACTGTATTCTCGAAAATTTAAGGTCTAATGAATCGGCTATTGTTTTGATTAACAATGTTTTGGCTAAGCCCGGTACGCCTATCAGCAGGCAATGTCCCCTCGAAAAAATACAGGATAACACCGAACCAATGATATCTTCCTGTCCAACAATAACTTTGCTGATTTCTGCCTTTAAACGTTTGTAATCCGAAATCAGGCTTTCAATGGCTTCTTTATCATTCTTGAAAATTGTCATAGTATTTAATGTTGTGAAAATCAGTCCTTAATCATATATTTTTTAAGGTCTTCGCATTGATCGTAAGGAGGATTGACTTTAAAATATGTTTCTTTCATTTTGTTGTTGATCCACTTTAATAGCAATTCCTGTTCCTTCCTTGATTTGGCCATATCGCTGATGATGGGATAGTCGTCATTCAGATTGGCTTTGTGGGGAGGTATTTTTGACTTCAGCCATATTAAGCGATAGGCCTGTCTTCCGTCAGGATAAACATAATAAACGGGGCCTGCAACACTTCCTGTTTGCATGGTGTCGATGACAAAAAAGAGGGAGGCTTCCATCTGGTCTGATGAAAGGCGGGTAGAGCCTGTGTTGATGTCAACGAGCCTTCCGCCATTGTTTTTTGTCGTTTCATCTTCAGAGTATTTAAATGCAGCAGCCTCGAATCCTACGGAGTCTTTTTTTATTAACGAAAGCACTTCCCTGGCTTTTGTCTGAGCCTGAAGTTTGGCCTCGGGTGTAACTTTTGGAATGATCAGAATATGAGCAACATGTATCATTTCTCCTTTTCGGTCAATCATTTTGATGAGGTGATAACCATACTGGGTTTTAATGATGTCGCTGATGGAATCTTTTTTAAGTTTCATGGCGGCAGAGGCAAACTCCGGCACATAATCGAAGCGTGAACGCATGCCTAAGTCTCCTCCTTTGATAGCCGTTCCGGGATCTTCCGAATACAATATGGCCAAAGTCGAAAATTTATCCCCTTTTAAAATACGCTGCCTTATTTCTTCAAGCTTTGCCCTTGCTTTCTGGTGTTCTTCTTCGGTGGGTTTGGCAAAGAAAACTATCTGAGCTATTTCATACTGAGTGTTGTAGTATGGAAGGCTGTCTTCAGGTATCTGATTGAAAAACTTTTTCACTTCGGCAGGTGAAACAAATACATCTCCCACAATTTTTTGCCTCATCATCTGAACCAGCTTCATTTCTTTGATGGGTTCACGCATTTCATCCTTGATTTCGGGAATTGTTTTCTCATAAAATTTTTCCAAAGCCTCTTTACTTCCAAGCTGATTGATGAAATACTGTAACCTTTTGTCTATTTCGCCTGAGATTTCAGCATCTGAAACCTTTAAGCTGTCAATATAAGCCTGATTAAGCAATAAACGCTGAAAAACGCTTGCCTGAATTAACTCACAGGTGCCTTCAAAAAGTGATTGCTCATCAGGGAAATTATATTCTTTCAACTGAATGTCAATATCTGACTGCGTGACAATCTGATTCCCCACAACAGCTATTATTTTGTCAAGTGTTTTATCTTCCTGTGCATAAGTGTTCAGGAATAAAAACAAGATGACGGCAAGTACGGTTATTTTATTCATAAATTTTGAAATGTTTTTTACGGATGCCTTCTTCATATATGCCTTCCCGTGTTTTCTTAAGCAATTCTGTTTTTCGCTGGTGAAGTATGGTATTTTCTATCAGGTCGCGTGCAAAATCAATTGGCATAAAAGTACCCTTGGGTTTTACTTCATGTATGGAAATAAAGTAATAATTTAGGGAATCGCTCAGTTCGATTGCCTGATTTTTTCTTAAAGACTCACAATCATAATTGGCAATCGGCATGATGGAGGTCAACTCGTCATAATAATACCACTTCGTTTCATCAATGTTAAACAGTGCGGCATTGCCGATACAATACTGGTGCAGCAGGTCGATGTCCTCGCTTTTGTTGCTCTGATACCATTTTCTGACTTTATCGAGGTCGGGTGCAAGCTTGCTGACCTTGAGGAAAATTGCCTGAAGCATACATTTTTTCAAAACAAACTGGCTGCGGTTATTTTCATAAAACTGCTCTATTTCTTCCTGACTGACGGTAGTATCCAGTTTTTGTCTGACAAGCTTGTTTTCATATTCATAGATGATCAGGTTTTTATAATATTCCTGAAGCTCTTTTTCTTTATCTTTTTCTTCGTTGCTCAGATTGTTCATGGCTTTCTGAAAAACAAGCTGCTCTTTTATCCATTGGTCGATAAAGTCTTTTACCATCTGAACACTGTCTTCTTTTGAGATGGGCTTGTTGATCAGCTGAATCAGGTCTGATTCATATAAATACGTGCCTTTTACTTCTGCAACTATTTTTCCTTTCTCTTTTTTTCCTGCACTGGCGTTCCGGCCTCTGTCACAACCCGTAGCAATTATAAGGATTGTCAACAAAAAAAGCGTAAAGTACTTATTTCGATTTATGATTATTGATAAGCTCCTCAAGTATTTTTTCATTTATGGTTACGGGATATTTATTTTTAAGTTCTTTCAGCCACAATTCTTCAAGATATGCCTGATAATCAGCAATAACAATACCCCTTATTTCTTTCAGTTTTTTTGATTCGGGTTCATAATATCTGATTAAGTTGACCACCCGCCACGAACCTGATTCCTTATCCTGAAATTTAAAAACGCCTGTCTTGCCAAAAAATTCTTCCAGATATTTGTTTTCTCCCTGTTCATATCTCCCTTTTGAATAGCTGACATTCAGGGCATTCTTTTCATTTTCGGTCTTGGCTATGGTATCAGCACTCCATCCTTTTTTCAGCATTTCAACCACTTCATTGGCCACTTCTTCCGTGCGGCAGATATAATTTTCAGCATCCACACGCTTTTTCCACATGTAATTGTCTATGTGTTCTTCATAAAACTTTTCCTGTCCGGCTGTGTCTTTCATAGCTTTTGTCCATACTTTCTGGTCGGTGATTTCAAATAGCATCATGCCTTCCTTATATTCATTCACCAGATTCCTGAAATCGGGATAGGTTTCTTCAAGGTGTTCATCGGCATAGGCCAGAAGCTTTTCGTTGACATAGGTTTCGTAAAGTTTACGAATGGTGAATTCTATGGTAGCAAATCTTACCGACTTTTGTTTCTGCTCAACATATTTTGCAAAATCGCTCAGCGGATATTGTTTTTTGCCTATCAAAAACAGTATGCCGGTGAAGGCTTCTCTGCTTGCAGCTGACCAGGTACCATTCAGCAGGTTGCTGTCCACTGTTTTAATAAAACCTTGTAATACAGCTGGATATTCTTTAAATCCGTATTGTTTTTTGATATTGGCTATCAGGTTGATGTTGCTCAACTCCGATCTCGAATCTTTTCTGACTTTACTCCGGATGTAATTTTCCATTTCCTCAAACGACTTTAATCCTTTCAGGTCAAGTTTTTTCAGAATAACCCAGCCATAAGATGTTTCAACAGGTTCAGAAATATCTCCAATATTTTTCAGCTTAAAGGCTTCTTCTTTAATGACTTCAGGAATGTTAAACGAGAAAGTATTGAACTCAGGCATCACTCCATCTGAATTCTTAGTCCTCTCATCTTCTGAATAGAGTTTTACCATTTTCTCAAAACTCTCCCCGGCTTTTATCTGGTTGTATATTTCAAAAATCTTTTCTTTTACCCTTGCTTTGTCTTCATCTGTCGGATTTTCATCATAAGCGAGGAGGATTTGGGCGACTTTAATCTGTCCCTGATAGGGCCTGCGATCAGTTACCTTTAATATATGATAGCCAAACTCGGTACGAAAAGGCTTGCTGATTTTTCCAAGGGGTGTGTTATATGCCACATTTTCAAAGGAATAGATAAGATGAAATACGCTGAACCATCCCAGGTCCCCATGGCCTACTTTTACATAAGGGTCTTCGGAATATTCATCTGCCAGTTTGCTGAAGTCTTCTCCTTTTTTGGCTTTTTTGTAAATCTGATTAATTCTGGCCAGAGCCTTGTCAACTTCTTCCTGCGGAGCGTCTTCTGCCACCCGGATCAGGATATGACTGCACCTGATTTCCTCTTTCATACGCTCATAAGCTTCGGCTACCAGCTTGTCAATGGTTTTTTTGTCGGTCAGGTAAGGTTTGGTCAGTTGATCGCGGTAACCCTTAAATTCATTCCTGAACTTTTCGGTGGTATCAATACCCATTTCGCGGGCTTCCCTTACTTTCAGTTTAAAATTGATAAACAGATTCAGATATTCCCTGACACTTTCTTCTGTGTAGAAATTTGCATCATTTTTATTGTTTTTTTCATAAATATACTGAAATTCACTGACCATCACATTCTGGTCGCCAATGCTGAATAAAACACTTTCGGGTTTTTGGCCGGAAACATACATGGTAGTGAAAAAAAATACAATAAAAATCAGACGTTTTGCTGTCATTGCTTTGTTTTTTTGTTCTTGCAAAGATAATTTTTTATTGCATTAACTTTAAGACGTATGGGGAAAGAAATAGTTTTGAGAAAAAAAATAATTTTTACATTTGCTGCGGTTTGGTTGTTTTGTTTTAAGAGCAAAACCTAAGAGGGAACTCCGGTGAGTTCGTATTTTTACGGGCAATTCCGGGACAGTACCCGCTGCTGTAAACTCTATGGTAGCTCTGATAACCTTGGCCACTGTCTGCCAAATGGCGGATGGGAAGGCTTTCAGAGCTGGAGGAGTCAGAAGACCTGCCAGACCAGTGTTTTCAGCCTGATGCTTTCGGGTAAAAAGCGATGGATGTTTGTCCATGGTAATTTCACCGGCATTTCAGGTTTTAAGGTGTTTAACTTTTAAAACTTATTAACATGAATGCTTTAAAAAACAAATTTTTGCTCACGCTTGCCTTATGCAGCACTTTTTTACATGGCCGTACTCAGCAGGCCGATTCCATGAAATTATATGAATTTCAGGAAGTTGTAATCTCTGCCAGCCGCAATGAACAACAATTGCTGGAAAGCGGCAGGGCCGTCATTGTCATCTCCAAAGAGAAAATTCAGTCGGCTATGCCTCAGTCGATTGGACAGATTCTTGAGAAAGAAGCCGGTATTTACCTGACAGGTACCGGACAAAATTTTGGTTCCAGCCAGCGAATGTACATCAGAGGAGCCAACAGTTATCATGTTCTGGTTATGGTGGATGGTGTCAGAATCAGCGACCCTTCTTCTGTTGACAACGGCCCGGATTTAAGCGAACTTTCCCTTGACGATATCGAAAGGATTGAAATCGTAAAGGGCAGCCACAGTCCTTATTTTGGCTCTTCTGCCATTGGGGGAGTTGTCAATATTATTACCTCCGGAAATCATAAAA
>JAAYUY010000197.1 GCA_012517435.1 Sphingobacteriales bacterium
CTTTTTATCTTCCAGATATACCTCAATATCCTGCATATTGGTTAAATCTCCGTTAAAAAAGGTATATTTTCCTCCCAATCCGGCTTTCAATCCGATAGGTATTACCCTTTCTGAAGTAAGAGGAGGCAAAGCCTGAATACACCATTCGTCTTTACCGGACAGGCTGTAAAGGGATATGTCTTTATTCCCCTGAAGTTTATGACCGTCATACATCGGATCGAAGCCATCTGTTGCATTGGGTAAAAAGGTTATTAAAATATTATTTGCATTGCTGTCGCTGTCGATCAGATTGAGTCTGAATTTCACTGTTGTATCTAAATCAGGTACAAAAAACTGATTCCCTGTTTCGTGCTGGCGGAATGAATTTTTAAATACCACATTTCCACTGCCATAACTCCCATCTACTTTTACAAAAAAACCCTGCCCGATTCCAATAAAACCACCCGGCACTTTTGATTGATTCCCGGGAGCTGCAATTCCGGATGGTACACCTCCTGAAAGATTTACAGTTGCATAATCATCATTTCTGCTGATAGCCGTTCCCGAAACATCAGACCAATAATACAAAGTTCCGGTAAGTCTTTGATTGGTCTGTGTGTTGTACGTAATAAAAGATACGACCGATATGGGTGAAGGATAAGGATTGCCAATCAGATTCCATCCCTGAGGATCAGGGGTACCACTTGAGGATGTGTAGGTACAATATATGTTTATGTCGTTTCCTGTGCTCAGACTGCCTGTAAATGTTCTGGTAATGGCACTGTTACAGAGGTAAGTGGCTGTATATCCTCTTCCCTGCGTGAGATTTCCGCTGCTTATTCTTGTCCATCCTATATCAAGATTTGACGAGGGATTTGTTTCATCATACCAGTAAACATTATAATTTCCGTAATTCTGATCTTGTATGGCACTTAAGGGTGCATTGGCTACCGGAGAGGATACATAATGATAGAATGGATTATTTTGGTCGGTGGTAAGATATCGTTGAACACTCAGGTCTCCGGTATTACTCACCGAGCCATAACAGTTGCCGTCAAGAAGGGAGGCAGTGCCTGATGAATTTGATTGCAAGGTCAATGCTCCATTGATTACTAAATCTCCTTTTACTGTCAGGTACTTTGTAGCAGGTACCTCAACACTTGATCCGGAGTTGACAGTCAGGCCATTGAATATAATCATATTGCTATTATAGGAAAGGATTTGTGTACCGGATTTTGCAAAAGTTACGGTTCCTGTTCCTGATTGTGAGTTCATGTCAACATCCTGGTTGTCATTGTTGTATAAATCACCTTCGATGATAAAGTTACTCCCGGAATTTAAAAAACAGATATTCCCATGATAGGTACCGGATCTTTCAACACGTACATCTTCGGCAACGACAACCGCCCCGCTCTTTAAAATAAGATTTGCACCATTTACTGTAATATCCTGTGAAAATAATTTTGCATGAAAAAAAATCAAAATAATGAATAAAGCTATGGGATATACATTATAATTTTCATTAAATGATTTCATTATTTTTAGTTTAGCCTTTTTTAATGTTGATACGAATTTAATAAAAAAATCGGATAAAGTACCTGATGAAAATTTTTTATTAGTTATAAGTTTTTTATCTTTGCCTAAACTTGGAAACACTTATGCAAGACAAAAACTGACTTTCTGAAACTTCTCCAACTACCTATTTAACAATGCATTGGTTTTCAGTTGATATTTTGTTAAACATCAAAAATTATCAAGCCATGTGCTCAATTTTAATTTTGAAGTTCGGCAGAATAAATTTCGCTGAAATCAGCAAAAAATTATCAGGAATTACATTTTTTCTCTTTCTTTGTCATCCCCTTCTCCTGTTTTCACAGAGTGTAGGAATAGGTTCAGGAACCTTTACGCCAGATGCTTCAGCCATGCTGGAAATA
>JAAYUY010000198.1 GCA_012517435.1 Sphingobacteriales bacterium
CTCTCCCCACTATCGAAAGGTGGCGGGGCAGTCTACTCGATTATGCCCAGTTTTTTATTCTGTATTGTATTTGTCTGCTTAATTTCATGCAAGATAATTTTTGCGAATGGTAGCACAATTTGCTACTTTTCGCAAAATATTTCTCAATAATTTTTATCAGAATTTCTCTTTGATTCCGCCTCCATCACCCCAAACGTACTCACACTTCCCATCATTACATTCGGGTCGCTGCAAAGCTTGTTGAAGTTTTCAAAAAAGGTTTTATCGAGAAGTTTAGGCAGGTAACGGACTGTCCAGCTTCCGCCAGCCATCGGGTCAGGGGAGGCAAGTCCGAAACCAAATTGGTTGACTATTTTGCAAATATCATCGTTTTTCATGTAATGGTTGATGGTGAGCGTAAGCTGTCCATCGGAGTAGGTGTAAGCATGGTAGGGAGGAAAACGGAAAAGTTGCGATAGTTTGAGAATATAGCGTTCATTGCTGAGTTTTTCAAGGTATTCTTTTCTCTTTGTGCTGCTTAATTCAGAAAGATCAAGTGCATCATGCTCTGCCCTGCCAAAAACACTGAAAGATTTAACTCCGGGATATTTTGCTACCAATAGCTTCATCAGGCTATCGTTGCTGATTTTATTTTCATAGTCAAGATGAATAAAATAGCGATCCCAAACCACTGCATATTTGTCAGGACTCAGTTCCAGAGCCATGTTGTAATAACCTTGCCTGATGAAGAAATCGCCATGATTAATCAGAAAAAGCTGAAAACGGCTGCCATCATTCAATTGAGCGAAGTCAATTCTGATGGCGTTGGAAGATGAATCGGTGAAAATACGGATGCTGTCTGTATTTTCTTTGATGCAGCACCAGCTTGCCTGACTGTTTTCCCAGCTGAAGGGCTGAATCCATTTGCCATTTTCCCGCACTGCTATCCTGCAGGGATGATGCTCTGCCGAATATTTGTTGCCTGCCTGTATTCCGATGGTTTTTGAATAGGTTGTGTAGGTAAGGTTTCCTTTTTCGTCCCAGAATTTCCATATTCCCTGCCTTTCATCGCTGTCTTTCATTTTCAGGCCAAAGGCGGTGTGTTTGCCATTTTCATCAAAATCAAGTTCATATTGAATTTTACCGGAAACATGCGGATAAAACTCCTTTTCAATTTTACCTGTTTTTGAATAAATCCGCTGTGCCTTAAAACCTGATAATACAAACTGAACCTTGCAATACTGGTTCACATATCCCGGATTGTTCAGAAATAAAATGCGTTCTGCAATATCCGGATATTCTTGCGGAAAGGTCAGATATTCAGTGTAATATACAAACCCGGTGTCGTTTGGTTTTACCTCCTGGCTCAAAGTAAAAATCCGTGGATTGTCAGAATAGGGTTTTTCAAGTTTTAGCGTTTTATCCGTATGATTGATAAATCTGAAAGTGTCCTTAACAATTACCACATTTTCATCCTGATTGAAAGGGGAAAATGCTTTCAGCCGGTGTACATTGCCTGTCAACCAGATGATGTCTTCCTTCTTTTTCTCAGGATTATTGGAATTCTCCGTACCTGACGTATAAACAACCTTTTTACGTGGTGTTCTGTAAGTATTGACTTTAATCCAATTTTTATCAATTAACTGGTAAGAATACTGGAAAATAGTGTCAGGAGTCAACTGGTAACTATTCCTGATGATTTTATTAAGCTTATCAAAAACTTCCACATTGTAATAGTTACTTAAAAGGGTATCTAAATCAAAAAAACCTGTACGATGGTTGAAGGAGAAAAATACCTTTTTTTCGTAATACAAACCATTGGAGTCTTTGTGATGGCCGGTTTTAACGTAAAAATCCCTGATGCCGGAATGATTGTCATTATAAAAATCTCCGAATTTTATCAAATATTCTGCTCTTGCGGCCTGTTGGAAATACAATTCAGGAATCTCCAGCACCTGTAATACTTTCATTTCCCGCTGGCTTCTGACCACCACCGACTTAACCGCATACAGGCTGTCGTCACCAAAACGCGATCTGAGCGTATCAAATACAGGCGTATAACCAAAAACATCCTGATTGAATGATTCTTCCATCATTGGCTCCTGATCTTTGTCAGGAATAATTTCAATAGGTCGGTAAATTTTTCCATCTTCGCAAAAATCGGAGTGATGAGGACTATTGCTAATGGTATGATTAACAAAATCCGTTTTACAAAGGTTGATTGACCTTCCGTAAGGTAATCTGACCGTTTTCGTTGGGAAAAAACCTCCGTTTGCCTCACCATCAACATCTACAATCCTCGCCTGATAAAAGGGAGTCTGACCGGGATTTGTCTTAAATCCTTCATATTCAGGAATGATAATCAGATAATTGTCTTCAGCTCCGGCACATCTCAGTCCGCTCAGCGGATAAGAGCCCTTGAGCCGGATATTTTTATCTGAATTGTTCCAGAACATCATGGTGTCATATTCTGTTCTCCACGTTTCACCCATCTCATGTGGTATCACCTCAAATTTTGAAAAATAAGGTTTATTATTTTCATCAACCAGATAAATTTTCAAGCCTTTGATATTCTCATTGCTTCCTTTAGCATGAATATTCAGCACAAAAGCATTGAGGTGTTCGTAACCACATTGCTGGGGATATATTTGAAAAGGCCGTAAAAAGAGGAAAATGACTAAAGTAATATGTAAGTATTTCATTATTGAAAAAGCCAGTTAAAACTGACTACAAAGATGCTGACTGAAACAAAATCCATAATCATAAAAAAATGAGGGGACTTACAGGATTATCAGGCTACATCTTTATCAGTCTGAATGTTTGTTCTCGTCCGTCAATAATTAGTTTAAGCAGGTAAAAACCATTGGGTTGACCAGACAGGTCAATAATTTCAGTTTCAGTTTGGGGTTTAACTTTTAACACTTCCTCTCCCAACATGTTGATTATCAGTATAAAATCAGGGATTTTTGATAATGAAACGGTAAAAATACCATGATTAGGATTGGGGAAAATTGTAATCATATCTTCTGATTCCGGCTGCTCTGTTCCATTTGATTTTAAAACAAATGATTTTTTTTCGCAACTGACACAACCTGCATCTGAACTAACACATAATTCAACCCAATAAACACCGGGTGATGAAAAGCTATGTACCGGATTCCGTTCTGCTGATGTTGAACCATCTCCAAAATTCCATACCCAATAAATAACAGAGCCGCTTGAGATAGTTGAAAAATCAATAAACTGAATGCTTGAATCTGATAGCTGAAAGGAATTGAATATTACTTCGGGATCAGGAGCCACAACAATAGTTTGAAAAAATGAATCAGAACAAAATGAGTCAGATGCTATTAGTTTTATCTGATAAGAGCCTGGTTTACTGTAAGAAAAAGGTTCAGGAGTTGACAGGAAAGAAGTCCGTGTATCTCCAAAATCCCATAAGAAATAACCGGCAAAGACTGAATTATTTTGAATAGTGATTTCCTCATTGACACAGACAACAGGATCGGTACTAAAGTAAGCTTTTGGTGCAGGAGGAATCATGACAGAATGAACGACAGAATCTGCACAACCATGATGATCAACTACTTTCAGTTTGACTTCATAGTTCCCGGGGCCATTGTAGAAATGCCTGACAATCGCAGAGGTGGATGTTGAGCCATCACCAAAGTCCCAGACCAAATCGTTATGGTTTAATGATGAATCATAAAACAATGCCCCATGACATATTTCACTGAAGCCAAACTCTGCTTTTGGATTGGGATACACTAAAACAGATTTTTTCATTGTATCAAAACAGTTTGATCCTGAAGCCACTAATCTGACTTCAAAAGTTCCTGATTTATCGTAAAAGTATGGCAACGGGTCTTTGAGATTTGAATTCACTGAATTCCCCAAATCCCAGTAAAAAGTGTCTGCATTGGTCGATTGGTTGGAGATATGTACATTCTGTCCTTCACAAACAACCGAATCGAGACTAAAATCAGCTTTGGGAGGAGCAGGAATAAATATTGTCCGGATACTTGAATCCACACAACCCATGCTGTTAAAAACTTTAAGTTTGACCTGATAGCTGCCGGGAAGTTTATAAATATGTTCAAACCTGCCTGATGATGAGAATTGACCGTCACCCAGGTCCCAAACCTGATTGAGATGGTTCAGAGAGGAATCCGTAAATCTGACTCCCTGACAGATTTTATCAAATACAAAATAAGCTTTTGGATTGCTGTAAACATTAACTGTTTGAATAATGGAATCCATACAGCCTGAATTTGAGGCAATTAATTTAACATGGTAAATGCCGGCAGAGTCAAAGAAGAAAGGCAAAGGGTTTTTAACATCCGAAGTGGCAGAATTTCCGAAATTCCAATAGAAATTATCAGCATTAAACGTATTGTTGGTTACCGTAACATACTGATTAACACACACAACAGAATCAATATAGAAATCAGCTTTAGGCGTGTCGGGAACTATCAGGTTCACAATATTTGAATCGTAACAACCATAATTATTCATTACTTTGAGTGAAACATTAAAAGACCCGGATGCTCCATAAAAATGGTTAATTTCCGGTAAAACTGAAGTATCGCCATCTCCAAAACTCCATAAGCGGTTAATGACATTTTGGGTGGAATCAATGAACCTGACTTCTTTACAGTTTTTTTCAACAATCATTTTTAAGTCAGGAGCAGGCAGAATGTTTACATAAATTAAAAAAATATCCTTCTGATTCTGCGAATTTGCTTTGGTTAATTTCACAACACCTGTTCCGTTTGTAGTCCACCTGACAGTAACTTCATTTGTTCCCTGTCCGCTGACTATGGTGCCATTGGTAATATTCCATGAATATGCACTATTTGCGAATGGTGTTGCAGTATAGGTAGCGATTTCTCCCCGGCAAACTTCAGTCGTGCCCGATATTAAATGGGCAATTGGATTGGGAATATCATACTTCAATGCGCGGTAGGTAGTGTTGGGGAATGTAGCCTCAAAAACGCAGTTGCCATTTGTATCCACTTCGGTCATTTTATTGGCAGAGCCCCATCCGATAAAGGTATTGCCATTCGGTAACCTGATGACACTACCCATTGACGGACCAGTTACGTCAGGATTATGCCTGTATTGAAAAACAAGCTTAGCTGTTTTTAAATTTTCATCAATTTCATATTCAACTGCACGGGCATAACGGCCAAGACCATTATCAAAGAGTGTCAGATTTCCGTTATGCAATCTGTTGACAGAATGCTGAAAAATAAAACCCAGGGTGTCGTTGACAAAGGTAAACTGATTACCGTTTGAATTTAATCCAAACCTCCAGATTATTCTTCCATCTTTAAGACTGACCCTGGTAATTTCATTTAATGCAGGATTACACAGAAGAATGGACGAATCAGTATCCAGAAAAAGAGAATTGGTATGAGCAAAATCGAAAGACGGAGCAGTCAGATCTCCTGCATGGTCAGTGATTGGAATATGATCCAGAATTTTCCATTCAAAGATTAAATTGTCGTTGGAATCTATTCCCTGAATAACATTTCCGGTAACCTGAGCATTTGTATTGCCTCCCGAAACAATCTTTGACATATCAATACTTCTGGTTTCATCTGCGATAATAAAATATTTATTATCCTCAGACATGACAAGCTCATGATTATTGGGGGAATAACCGTTTTTCGCCTTAACCGTGTTGATAATATTAAAGTTTTTGTCTAATATGTAATGCTGGTTCATCTTTGAGTTAAAAAAGGAATATTTATTATTGGGCAGTACTTTAAAATCGAGTAAGCTGCCGTTCATCGTGTAAGGAAAGGACTTGGCGAAAATTATTCTTCCCTGTTTATCCAGAATTAGCAGATAATTGACTCCTGCAGTGGCTGAGCCATAATTTGCCAGAAAAATGTATCCATCCGATGGATTATTTTTATAAGTTACATTGATGGTTGGCAATTGCTGAGCCCTGGCTGAAAATAAAAAAATCAGAGGAATTATTAATATGAAGAAATAGAAGTGTTTTTTCATAGAATTATTTTAAAAATTGAATATTTTTCATTGGGTCAATTACAGTAATTGCTTTTACTGACGCATATTGTCTGAATCAGGTTTAGAAAAGTCAGACTTTAATTTTCTAAGAATCAGTTTTATTATTTTTAAGCAGTCTAATTAGTTGACCATCCAAAACCTCTTTACATCACATTCTCAGCCTTTTATGCTAAAAGCAGGCACCAGGCAATTAAAAAGTATGCAATAGGCAGTCTTCATCAGGCACGAAAAATACGGAACACTTATCTCATTATTCATTACCCATTACTCATCACCCATCACAGACCGGACTATTCACTTTACCCAACTTGTATTACTGATTGCCCGTGTGAAAGAGGAATAATGACATAAGACTATTTATATCCTTTTGAATATCAGATCAATATAAAACCACATGACTCTGCTAATTGCCAATCAGTAATTTGAACTGAAAAGTTTTATCTTTTTGGCTGATTCGTAAAATATAGAGTGCCTCAGGCACATCCGGAATAAAACTGAATTTTTCTGCAGAATTTAGACTAAAAAGCTGATTACCAAGCAAATCAAACAAGGTCAATGTATAATTTTCATCAGAATTATTTAGCGGTATGATGGTGATTTGCCTTCCATCCTGCCGGATGATAAAATAATTATGATCATTCAGGCCATCAATACTGCTGTTGAATGGCGTGGTAAAAACAGAGTCGGCTCCATAACTGATGCCATGATTGTTTTCGGCTATGATACGGTAATGATAGGTGGTATTGTGCGTCAAACCAGTTATATGTGCATTGATGTTTTCACTGGTCTGGGCTGAAGAAGAGGAAGGATTTCCGGGAACTGAATTGCCATAAGCCGGTGTCAGCCCGTATTCAAAACGGATGTCTGTCCATTGTCCCCGTGCATTGATGGTTCCGTAAATATCTGCTTCTGTATAAGTTATATTTGCAGATGTCCCGGTTGCTGCAAACGGAGGAGTTATTGTAAAGTTTTTAACTTCACCATAAGCCGTATCAACCCCATTAATGGCATAAGCCCTGATAAAATACTCAGTATCAACATTTAATCCTTTCAAAAGCGAAACGAAATTACCCGTTCCAATACCCTCATCTGTAGAATTCAGCCCTACTGCAGGATTTGGCAGAGTGTCCCAGCATACACCTCTGCGGGTAACCTCCATCCCTCCGTCACTGACCACATTTCCTCCACACTCAACCTCTCCGTGATTTTTAATGATCGGGTCTTTTGTAACGACAGTAGCTTTGTCGGCAGTAGTAAAACTAAGCTCATTCCCGTACGAAGTGCCGATACTGTTGGTGGCGTAAGCTCTTACATAATATTTCGTATTTCGTGTCAGATTGGTTATATTGCTTGAAAACACCCCCGGTCCGCTGCCATCATTGGTTTTTGTCGGAAGTCCAATGGTCGGATTCGGATATTTACTCCAGACCACCCCTCTCGCATTGACATTTTCCCCTGAAACCACATTTCCACCGCAAACAGCCGATACGCCTGTAACCGAAGTTACCGCAGCAGTAGTAACAACCGGTGCAGAAGGAGTTTTAAAGCTGACTTCATTTCCATAAGAAGTATCAGTGGAGTTAATGGCATAGGCTCTGACATAATAGGTTGTAGCAGGTAAGAGAAAACTGAGTGTGCTGGTAAAATGTCCTTTTCCAAAACCATCTGTCGTAAAGCTCGAATTGGTAATTGCCGGGTCATGAAAAACAGCCCAGCAAACCCCTCTTCTCAGGATGTAGCTTCCTCCGTCATCGGTTACAGTACCACCACAGGTAGCCGAACTGCCGCTGATATTTGTTACAGAATCGGTCATTACTTTTGCTGCATCCAGTGTCTTAAATACGGTATCTCCTCCGTATGCAGTATCATAGGCATTGATGGCATAGGCACGCACATGGTAGGTAGTACCTTTTGATAATCCGGTGATAACACTCGTGAAAGCACCCAGATTTTTCCCATCCATTGTTTTGGTAGATAAACTCACATCAGGATTGGCATTTTTGCTCCAGCAAACTCCTTTGTAAAGGATTTCTGCACCTCCGTCATTGGTAACATTTCCTCCTCCAAGTGCCGATTTGTCGGTAATATTATTAATACCGGAAGTGATAACTGTTGGTGGTTTTGTCTTTAAGGTTTTAAAAGTGGAATCGATGCTGTAAGCGGTATCCACCATGTTGATGGCATAGGCACTGACATAATATAATGTGTTGGCGTTCAGGTTGGTCATGTTGAGGGAATATTTTCCCATCCCCGATCCAAAAGCTTTATGAGCAGCTGTTTTTAAGCGGGGATTTGGCTGAGTTGACCAGCAGATGCCTTTTTCCAGAATAGGTTTCTGCCCCGAATTGGTGATTTCTGACTCCACATTTGCCGTATAGTAGCCAATGGAGTTGATATTATTTATCACTACTTCGGGAGGCCCTGCGGTTATAAAGGTGCTGTCGCCTCCATACGAGGTCCCGATAGAGTTGGTGGCAAATGCCCGGATATAATATTTGGTACCCCTGTTCAGGTTTTTGATAATGGATAAATAAGTACCGGTATCATTTCCCAAAATCACTTTTGAAGAAAGGGAAACGGTTGGATTGGGATTTACTGACCAGCACAAACCGCATTGGGTCAGATCGTCATTGCCATCTGAGGTTATTTTTGCAGCACATAATACTGAATCAACATAAAGATTAAGCAAACCAATGGTCTGAACAGAAGGAAGAGTAGCTGAAGGTGTAGTAAAAGTCGTATCATTGCTGTATGACAAACCCATGGCATTATAGGCAAAGGCTCTGACATGATACGTGGTGTTAGCAGATAAATTACTGATATTCACTTTGAAAACACCATTTCCACTTCCACTGATAATCTTGGTTGAAAGCGATGTATCGGGACTGGAAGTCGTTGACCAGCAAATTCCCCTGATGGTATATTTCCCGCCATCATCCACCACCTCTCCGCTGATTTCTGCCCTGAAAGCTTTAATTTTATCGAATGATTTTAGTTTTACCGTTGGCTTCTGAAAATCATAGGCGCCAATGGTATAATAAAATGAATCCTGAACGGTAACATTGGAAAATTTGATTTTTTTGTAACCTGTTTTTACCCCGTCTTTGATGCTGGCATTGCTGAACGAAGTATCAGAAGATATCAGTAATTTATAGGAGTTGAAGCCTGTGGTATCCAGCAAAGCGTAATCAAAAACAAAATCGGCTGTAACCGAGCCTTCTTTTTCTACCCGCCAGCTTCGCGAAAGGCGCTTCTGAATAAATGAGGGCTTGTCAACTGTATTGTAGTTCAATGGATTATTGTTATGACCGAAAACGACATAAGTGCTGCCACTGATACCCGATGAAATACTCATGACAGAAGAAGAATTACTGCTTTTTGCCGGCCAGACTGCCGCAGTATTGTTTTTAAAGAGTGTCGGTATTGAAATCATGGGAACATAAGAAGCAGACCATGGCGCGCTGCCAAAATTCTTCATACTCCCATCAAATTTATAAGTACTTGAATCATAAGAAGTTGAGCCTGTACCTTCGTTAAATTTATAATAGCCTCTTAAAGAAGAATAATAGGGATGAGCCGGATTGAGAGATCGATACATCCAATCCCTGACAGTTGCTTCAGGAAGAATAGTGTCCCAAACCCTGACCTCATCAATATCTGCTGCAGCATAACGCCATGCACCACTTCCACCCAACCTGGTTCCTCCGTCATAACCCGTCCCGATTTGAGTATAATGCCACCAGTTTTGTAAGAGTGAACCTGCCCTGCTTCCTATCTTTACCCCATCGACATACAATGTCTGGGTATCGACAGAGGTAGTGAAAGCAACATGATGCCATTTACCATCATTCACAGAAAAAGAGGTGGTAATATCACCCAAAGCACCTGTCCAGTATTCAGCCCGCAATTTACCGGAAGAAGTAATGGCAATTGTCGGGACGAAACTACCAGGATTTACAGTCGGTAAGAGTTTTGATTGCCCGAAAAGTGCAGAGGGTGTTGAGGTAGTGGTTTTAAACCAAAGCTCCACCGACATGCCACCTGAAATATTGAAATTAGTATCAATGGAAACATAATCATTTGAACCGTCAAAATTCAGGCTCTTCCCCGCATTCTGGGCAAAATTGAAAAACGATACTGATAAAAACA
>JAAYUY010000199.1 GCA_012517435.1 Sphingobacteriales bacterium
ACTCAAGTCCCGCAGGGAGGATATTTTGGTAACAGTTTCTAACTCACTCCCAAACCTTCTCATTCAAAAATACTAATATTCCCTGTTAACAATCATGAACCTGAGGTAAGGATATAAAAAAACAGAAAATTCCTGTAATTGTAATTCTCCATTCATGGTAATACTGTCAGCAGGTATTCAGATGTCCGTCTTTCAATTCAAAATGAGAGGCAGGGATATTTTTTAACCTGACATCATGGGTTACGATGATAATCAGTTTCCCTTTTTTCTGAAAGCTTTCCATGATTTGAAGCAGGCCTTGAAAATTGCTTGTATCCATTCCGCTCGATGGTTCATCTGCCAGAATAACCTGAGGGTCTTTTAATACACTCATGTATAAAACAACCTTTTGCGCCTGTCCGCCCGACAGATTTCTGGCAAACTGAAACATCAGTTGTTCATCTTGCTTATCAAGACCGGGGAGGTTAAATGCTTTAAGCCTTTCGTCCAGAATGTATTTTAGCCTGTTTGTCCGCGTAATATATAAATTCTTTTCTGCCAGACTGATACAAAGATTTTCAAAAACTGTCATTTCCTGATTCAGACTGTCGAAAGGGTTTTGTGTCAGGTAAAAAACAGAGTCGGGAAAATGTAAGGATTCTGAGGCAATGATCTCTCCGCTGTCCGGCAATAATGTAGAATGAATGATTTTAAGCAGACTGGTTTTTCCGCTGCCGTTTTCACCTTGTATGATGTTAATACCTCTTTTGAAATTTGCATTTAAGCCTTTGAAAATCTGTTTATTAATGTAATCAGTCTGATAAGAAAAACAGATGTCTTTAAGCCGGATGCCATCTTCAGAGGAAGAAAAATTACGTTGCAGTTTTCTTCCTGCCTTTGCCGGCAAAACACCCGCACCGGGAAGTAAAATCAGGGCAAACAGCAATTTCCACCAGGAAGGATTCGGGGTATAGAAGATGACGAAAATCGCAATGGTTTGAAAAACAAGTGATCCTGTCAGTGCTTTGAAAACGGGAGATCTGAGCAGGGAAATCAGGATAAAAAGTTTTCGGTTATAAGATGTTTTGGTTCTGAAAACCAGTTTTTTAACGGAAAACTCGAGAAATTTATCAGTAATCAGGAAAGAGCCAAGTGCCACAATGAGGAATTCGAACCCGCCACCACTTCGGGCTACTCCCTGTTTGTGGACATAAATAAAGGAACCGGTTGAAATGATAATAGCCGTTGCAACAAAAGCCAGAAAGATTAATGCATTATTTCTCAAAGAGTTATGTTGATTTTCCTCTCTGCCGGCATATCTGATTTTCAGTCCGGTGTGAGTTCTGAAAAATAATTCTGTCAAAAGCAGGATCAGAATGCTGACCGCAAAAACGAGCCATGAAAAAGAAAAAACACCGGAGAAGAGGGTAGAGCCTTGTAATACAAGAGATTCCCCTATGATGATGGCTGCTGCTGAATGAATAATCAGTGTCAGTATAATACCGGCCAGTATGGGATGTACCTGAAATTTTCTGATCAGAAAAAAAACGATGGTATATACCACAATGGAGGTAATTATTGCGGAAAGTAAAGATAAAAAATATGACTGGGAATAATTAAAGGATACCACAGCCATAATGCCTGAAGCCACAGCGGCTCCCTCAATGCTGATGTCGATAATTTTCAGGTAACGGTAAAGAATACCTACTCCGAGTACAAAAGGTACCCAGATAAATCCTTCGTATAAGCCAACCTGAATTAAATCGAAGATTTTCTCCAAAAGATATTATTGAATGATGGCATTTTGGGTAAGCTCCTGAGGTAAAGTCAGCTTCATATCGTCAAAAACAGCCTTTTTATTGATATAAAAATTTGGTTTGGCAATTCGTCTGACGGGTATTTCCTCAGCTTTTTTTCCTTCAATAATTTCCAGTACGGTTTGACCTGTCAATACGCCCAAATCATGATATTCAATGGCACAGCTGAAAGCAAGGCCACCTTTTTTGACCGACATATCATCGAGGCTGAAAGTCGGAATTCCCAGTGAATGACATTCCTTTGCAATGGCATTAGAGCTTAACATGGCAAATTTATCGTGCGGAAGAATGATGGCTTCCACTTTTTTAACGATAAGTGCTTTTAACACTTTCATCACATCATCAGGAGAAGTCAGCAATCCTTTTTCAGTTGTAATACCTTCTTTTTCAAGAGATTGAATGGTCTTTTCTGCAGTAATTTTTGCAGAAATATCTCCTTCACTGTATAATATTCCGGCTTTTTTCATATCCGGCCTGATTAGTTTCATGTTTCTGGCAAGTCCGTCATAGGCACTTTCTTCGGGCATTCCGGCTACAATGGCGAGTGGGGATTTTCTGGGTGGATTTATTCCCTCCCTGACAAGAATTTCAACCCCATCGGGTTCATCAACGGCAGTGGATATCACCACAGGCAAGGATTCCCGGTACTGAGGACTATAGGCAATATTGGCCAGTAATGCCCCACAGATAACCAGATAATCCGGTTTTCCAAGCAATGCTGATTTGACCACTGTTTCAAATTTAGAAGGATCGCTTTCGGCACTGTAGCTGTTGATTTCAATGTTTTTGCCGGAAAGCTGTTCCCTGATGCCATTTTCAAGCTCCGTGAACGCATCAGCCGATACCGACCTGATAATGGTTACTTTCACGGGCTTAACTTCTTCTTTTTGCTTTTTCTGACAGGATTGAATACTGAAAATACCAAGCAGTATCAATACCAGATAAAAATATCTTTTCATCATTTTCATTTTTGTGCAAATTTATTCTTTGTCGGGAAATCAGGAACGTTATGATGCCTGAATATTTCATGAAAATATCCCTGCAACATAGTTGCTTGTACCGGATTTATTTCGGGAATCCGTTTTTCCTGTCTGCAGCTGACGGATTATGCATGACGTCAGTTATTTTTTGAAGACCTGTAAAAAGGTGTCTTTGTCTATTCTTCTCATACTAACTGTTTACTACTTCAATTTCCTCCACCTCAAACGCCTGATGCAGCAAGGCTTTGAGCAATTGCTCGGTGGCTTGTTGGTTGGCTACCACTCGCTAAAGCAGGTGGTAATTCATCTCCTGTTTATTCAATTGCAATAGTAAATTGCATTGCAATGCAAAAGAGAATTGCAACATTGAATTGCAACAGGCGTCAGCCTGTTAATAATTAAAATTTCATTTCCATTAAGGCTTTAGCCTAATCTTTTTCTTTTACTTCGAATACCTCGTGTAAAAGTGCCTTTAATAATTGCTCCGTAGCAGCCTGATTAGCCAAAACAAGCTCTTTTAATTGTTTGGTTTTGGCCAATTGCTTTTCTATTTCTGCCACGATGCGTTTTTGCTCGGAGAGTGGGGGAAGGGGGAATACAATTTCATTTAAAATTTTAAGGCTCAAAAAAGGTTGTAATCCTCCTTTTGTAAGGTCTTTATAGAATTCATCCCTTTTCAAAATGAAGTAATAGAAAATATACTTGTTGTAAATCTCTGATTGGTCAAATTTCAATATAGCAGTGTTTTTGAAACTAAATTCAAAATCCACATCAATTATAGCGGGTGTCCCACAACCTGCTCCAATATTCACAACAAGTATTTCGCCTTTTTTAGGTGTCGCTTTTAAATAAAGTTCTCTATGAAATTTTTCTGATACATAATTACAGCCATCCCAATCTATTTTGTCTGATTTTACGTGGGTAGCTGCAATATAAGGGAAGCCTTCTGCAACTTTTGGTGGTGTATTATGAAAACCATCTGTGATTTTAGAACAAATCTCCCCCAACCTACACCACACCCAATTATCAGGAATGTCAAACGGTATCTCTTCGGGTTTAATGGGTGGTAATTCTTTCTTAGGGCGGGGTTTAAACCCCGCCCTATTGATTGCGGATGGATTGGGCTTTAGCCCAATTTTTTCATTTGGGTCGGGTTGAAACCCAACCCTGGTCATTTTGATGCGTTTGAGCAATTCGCTGGCGGGTTCGTCATTGGGGTCTTGTGGCACTAACTTGCCCTGCACCGCTTCTTGTAATATGGCTTGGTTGAGCTGCTCTATGAG
>JAAYUY010000200.1 GCA_012517435.1 Sphingobacteriales bacterium
AATCAACACCCAGCTAAGTCCCTAAAGGACTATCTTATGGTAACACCAACAAAATAAAAGAACCAAGTCCCGTAGGGACGACCCATTTCCTTGTAAATGATGTGTGGCAGCTTTGATAAGTGTTGTTTTGCCTGACTCACCTCCAAAAAGAGAGTGGTTTAACCCATTTTACAACCTGTAAAAGAATTAACTTAAAGCAGGCAGTCAGCAGTTTGTATGCATGGACATCAGCATTACAACCCGTATTAAAAAAACGCAACTTGTAGCATATCCGGATCTGAGAGAAAATCAATCTGATAAAAAATAAAAGTCAAAAATCTTATCGCAAATATTTCTCACCCTGAATTCCGCATAAAAATTTTAACTTTCGTTTTTCAAAAAAATGCTAAAAGTTTAAAATAACCTCAAAATCTGATAAAATGAAATACAGGATTGAAAAAGACACGATGGGAGAAGTAAAGGTTCCCATTGAAAAATACTGGGGAGCACAGACCCAGCGTTCGCTTGAAAACTTCAGAATCGGGAGTATTGGCGACCGAATGCCCATTGAAATCATTTACGCATTTGCCTACCTGAAAAAAGCTGCCGCACTGGTCAACTTTGAACTGGGAAAATTGCCTGAAGAAAAAGCCTTACTGATAGCTCAGGTATGCGATGAAATTCTGGCAGGACAACTGGACGATCAGTTTCCGCTGGTGGTTTGGCAAACCGGCTCAGGAACACAATCCAACATGAATCTGAATGAGGTTATTGCCAACCGCGGCCACGTCATCAAAGGCGGAAAACTCACTGACGAAAAGAAATTTCTGCATCCGAATGACGATGTCAACAAATCACAAAGCTCAAACGACACCTATCCGACAGCCATGCATATTGCTGCCTATAAAATGATTGTGGATAAAACCATTCCGGGCATTGAAATGCTGAAAAGCACACTGGAAGAAAAATCAAAAGCCTTCATGCAGGTTGTTAAAATCGGAAGGACTCATTTTATGGATGCCACACCCCTTACACTTGGGCAGGAGTTTTCAGGCTATGTTTCTCAGCTTGACCACGGATTAAGAGCCATCGAAAGTGCTTTATTCCACCTCTCGGAACTGGCACTGGGAGGCACGGCAGTAGGAACCGGACTGAATGCACCCGAAGGATATGCCGAAAAAGTTGCTAAAAAAATAGCCGATCTTACAGGCTTGCCTTTTGTTACGGCTGAAAATAAATTTGAATCGCTGGCAGCACACGATGCTTTTGTCGAAATGTCGGGAGCACTGAAAACAGTGGCTACCAGCCTGATGAAAATTGCCAACGACATCAGAATGCTGTCTTCCGGGCCTCGCTCCGGAATAGGTGAGATTTTTATTCCTGAAAATGAACCCGGCTCATCTATTATGCCAGGAAAAGTCAATCCCACACAAGTCGAAGCACTGACAATGGTTTGTGCTCAGGTTTTTGGCAACGATACTGCCATTACCGTGGGTGGAATGACCGGCCATTTCGAACTGAATGTATTTAAACCCATGATAGCTTTCAACCTACTGAATTCTGCACGCCTGCTGGGAGATGCTTGTGTTTCTTTCAATGACAATTGTGCAATAGGCATTGAACCCAACTATCCCCGTATCAAACAGCTTGTTGAGCAATCGCTGATGCTGGTAACGGCCTTAAATCCGCATATTGGCTATGACAATGCAGCAAAAATTGCCAAAAAAGCCCATAGAGAAGGGACTACCCTGAAAGAAGCTGCTATTGCCCTCGGGCTGGTCAGTGCAGAAGATTTCGACAAATGGGTCAGACCGGAGAATATGGTGGGAAATCTAAAATAAATCAATGTAAATCTATCACTTATGACAAGATACGATCCGATTCCTGCCAGCTTTTTCATGAAAAACAGGCAGAAACTGGCCGCCAGGCTAAAACCCAATTCCATCGCCATCATCAACGCCAATGATCAGTTCCCTAAAAACGGAGACCAGACATTTCCTTTCAGGCAAAATGCCGATTTGTTTTACCTGAGTGGGCTGGAACAGGAAAAAACTATTCTTTTGTTATTTCCGGATTGCAAAGTCGAACGTAACCGTGAAATAGTGTTTATCCTCGAAAGCAATGAGTCGCTTGAAATATGGGAGGGACATAAATACAGAAAGGATGAGGTAACGGCTATTTCCGGAGTTCAAAATGTTATGTTTCTCGGGCAATTTGAAATGGTGCTGCACGAACTGTTGGCCTCGGCTGAAAATGTTTATCTGAATCTGAATGAACATCCCCGCTTTACTACTGAAGTCCCTTATCGCGACAAACGTTTTTCTGCATGGATGCATGAGCACTACCCACATCATCACTTTGAAAGGCTGGCCCCACTGATGACTCAGCTCAGGCTGAAAAAAGAACCTGAGGAAATTGACTTAATGAAAAAAGCTATTGAAATAACACATAAAGGCTTTTTAAGAGTTTTGAAAACGGTAAGGCCGGGGATGAAAGAATATGAGCTGCAGGCCGAAATAGACCATGAATTTACCATCAGCAGGGCAAGTGGCCATGCCTATCAGCCAATTGTAGCTTCAGGGAAAAATGCCCTTTGCCTCCACTATGAAAGCAATAATGACGAAATGAAAGACGGGGATTTGGTGTTGCTTGATTTCGGGGCAGATTATGCCAACTATGCTTCAGATTTGAGCAGAACTATTCCGGTGAACGGCAGGTTTACGCCTCGTCAGAAAGAAGTATATCATGCAGTGCTGGAAACCTTTTATGAAGCCAGAAATTTGATCAGGCCAGGAACTACTATTGATGAAATCAATGGCAATGTAAACAAAATCATTGAAAAACAATGTATTAAACTGGGGCTGTTCACTGAAGAAGATGTTAAAAACCAAAACCCTGATAAACCACTGTATTTCAAATACTTCATGCATGGGAATTCCCATTTTCTTGGCCTTGATGTTCATGATTGCGGCACCAAACAGACAATACTCGAACCGGGGATGGTTCTCACCTGCGAACCGGGAATTTATATTGCCGAAGAAAAC
>JAAYUY010000201.1 GCA_012517435.1 Sphingobacteriales bacterium
AAACAATACTAAGGATAAGGAATACTGAGCACAGCGGGAAAAAATAACCGATCAAGTCCCGTAGGGACGGAATTGTTTATGTATCAACTCACCCCCGGCCCCTCTCTTTCGAAAAGAGAGGGGAGCTAAGGGCGTTTCGGGGACAGTCTTCAGCAGGAACGGGAATCTTAAAACCGGAATCCGGAACAGGGAGTACTGAAAATCATAAATCGTAAATCCAAAATCGTAAATCGGTACATGGAACCCTGAACCCATCACTCATCACCCATCTCCCATCACTCTTAACAGGTAACCTGCAACTTATCCGGATTAATTACAGTTTCATTGTGTCATTACTCCCAATTTACTGAAAAATAAATGCCTCTTGGGCGGGTTGAAAACCCATTTATTTCCATGTATTTGGTATTCAGCAGATTTTCGACTTTTAATCTTAAAAAGAGATTTTCAAAAAGCTGAAACTTAATTCCCGCATCAGCCAGAAAATAGCCCTTAATCAATTCATTATCAAGTGCTCCATAAGGACCTAAAACCGGATTATAATAGGAATCGTAACGGTGGCCTACCATCCGCGAAAAAACATAAAAAGATAATTTTTTATTCGGATAATAATCCAATGAAAAACCGGCAGTGGCATCAGGTCTTCGTATCAGCCCTATTTTTTCGACATTTCTGCTGCCAATAAAAATACCGCTTTCAAAAAGCTGAACATGGTTGCCGTGGGTCAGGGAAGTATCAATATCTGAAGCAGAAAGCGGTGAAATACCGTTCATCAGGCTGAAAAATCCTGTCAATCTTGACTTCTCAGTCAGGGAAAAAGAAAGCTTCATTTCAAAGCCATTCAGTTTCATCCGCGATAAGTTAATATAGGTATCACCCCGGTAGTCATTTCTCATCCAGTCGGTGCCAAGAGAATCAAGCGGGATATTTTTATCCCAAAGATAAACATATTCAATGACATCATGCACAAGAGTCTGATAGAGTGTAACTTCAAAAAATGCATTTTCAGAAAATTCCGATTTAATTCCTGCTTCGAAAGAAAGAGAACGCTCAGGCTTGAGATTTTTATTTCCCCTGCTGACCACAGCACCCCAACCCATATCAGGAGAATAAAGCCTGTAAAGTGAAGGAGCATTAAAACCACTGGTAACTGAAGCGAATAAAAGACTGTTTTTATTAAGCCGGTAAGAGGGATTTAACGACCAGGTAAAAACCTGCCCGAATTGGCTGTGAATGCTCATGCGTCCGGCAGATTCCAGTTTAAAGCCCTGCAAACAGGAAAGAAATTTCCGGCCATCAACAGATAAATGGATAAAAGCTCCTTTTGTAGATGAATGAATGTCAAGAGTATCCAGATTATAATCCTGTTCGTATTTCCCGAAATAAGGACTCCAGTAAAAGACATAATTTCTGTTGTTCATAAATTCAGACTGGCTGAAAACACCTGCCATTATCTGATAATCATTTTTTGTGAAAGACACTGTAAGGTCATGCATGAGATAGGAGCCGTCAAAGATGCTTCTGGAATATGAATGGTCGAAATTGCCCAGTGCATCCACTACCGATGAATCATCTGTGTCAATACGTTGCATGAAGGAGTAAGCACCTGAATAATTGAATTTAAAGGCTTTTCCTGTACGATAATCTGCCCCCCATGAAAACAGGTTGCGGTGAAAACTGATAAAACGATTGTCATCATCACGATAAGCACCTTTGTCGAGGTCGGATTCCTGCCAGGTATTTCTCCAGGAAACAAACACATGAATTTTTTCATTCCGGAAACCTGATTTTAAGGAATAACTGCTGAGCTGATAGTCATCCTGATCCCTGTTTTTAAAAGCCAGCGGGTCGGTAACCGTGTCGATGGTAGCATCCAATCCGTGAGTCAGTTGAGAGGCCACACTCCCCCCGACATAAAAGCCTTTTTGATGTAAATATTTCATATTCAGGCTATTATTAAGCAGAAAGGTATTTTTTCCAAAAGTACCACCTCCAAGATGCACAGATTTGGAAAAGCCATTTTTATGATTTCCGGAGGTAATAATATTGACAACTCCCCCAATGGCAGAAGAGCCAAAATAAGGACTGTGGCTGCCCTTTACGATTTCAATCCTTTCGATATCGTCAAGGGAAAGTTCGCTTAAATCCGGGCCGTTGTCAA
>JAAYUY010000202.1 GCA_012517435.1 Sphingobacteriales bacterium
ATCAAAATCACGGCAACGGTATAATATACAAATGCCGGAACAGGAACCGGATCTCCGGAAGCATAGGAATGAAGCCCCGACAGATAATAATTAACACCGAAATAGGTCATGATTACCGAGCCGTAACCGATCAGGGAAGCAAGGTTGTAGGCAAAGATACCTTTCAGACCGGGGATCATACGCATGTGGAGGATGAAAGTGTAAACCACAATCGTTACCAAAGCCCAGGTTTCTTTCGGGTCCCAGCCCCAGTAGCGTCCCCATGATTCATTGGCCCAAACACCACCAAGAAAAGTACCTATGGTAAGCAGGTACAATCCGGCAATCAGGGTTACTTCATTGACTGCGGTCATCTCCCTGACCTTATCCATCAGACGCTGATGATTGTTTTTCCCCATTAAAATCATCACAAGCAGACTGAAAAATCCGAGCAGGGCGCCCAATGCCAGAAAGCCATAACTCGAAGTAATAATAGCCACATGAATGACCAGCCAGTAAGACTTCAGCACAGGAACCAGATTGGTAATTTCCGGATCAAGCCAGTTCAGGTGAGCTACCGAAAGAATCATTGAAGCGAGTAAAGCAGTGGCCGTCAATGAGATGGGACTCTTTCTGACAAAGACAATCCCGGCCAGAACGGTCGCCCAGGCGATAAAGACCATAGATTCATACGCATTGCTCCATGGTGCATGCCCCGAAATATACCAGCGTATGCCAAGCCCTGCTGTATGCATTAAAAATGCAATAATGACAATGGTGGTGGAAATAATGATGATCCATCTCATCTTAAATTTTGGTATCAGCAGATTGACAAAATGAATCAGCAACAGTAAAAAGCCGAATAAACCATAAAATCCCTCGAGTTTATTGAAAATGTTTTGTTTGTTGTAAAAAATTTCGAGTTTGATTTTACTTTTGGGTGGAATTATGTTTTTTCCATTTGTTTCCTGAAACATTTTCAGACCGTTAAGCAGGAAATCGGCATCTTTCCAATCCCCTGTTTCGCTGGCTTTTTTAACAGACTGGCCGTAAACAGACATAAAATGCCTGATAAAGGTGGTATCTTTTCCGGTGAAAGTATGGAAAGCCTCGGCAGCTGTGTACCACTTATTATCAGGATCATCGGCAGCCGGGAAAATTTTCATGAATTTACCTATGTAAATCAGGTAGCAAATATTGAGGCGTTCATCCACAGCCATCACGTCCTTGTCAAATTTATTTCGCTCAGCAGGTTTTTTCTCGTAGGCTTCGTTAACATATTTTTCAAGCAGATAACCTCTCTCATTTTCAAAATCAACTACCTGATTAAAGGAAACTCTTTTTCCGCTTACACCTATAATTTCCTTCACTTTCGGATGGGTTACCTTAATGATAGGAACTGTTTTCCAGTATTCCGGGTCAGTCATCATACCGAGCAGTACCTGCTCAGGGGTCATGCCATTGAAAGAGGTTTTACGGGCAATTTTTCTTAACACCTCCGAAGCCAGGGTGTTTATGGGTTCGATTCTGCCGGAATTATCCTGAACCAGCAACTGACCGAATTTTTCGGCATGTGCCACGGAAGGTGGGGTATATTTTGCAGTATTGCTTTGGGCCATGTTAACAAGGGGAAAAGAAAGCAAAAACACCAAAGCAACCAAAGTGGTTTTGGCAGCTTTGTATCTGAGCATGGCAGCAAATCGGCTGTTTTTGTTCAGCAGCGAAAGTACCATGCCGATAAACAGCAGAATATAGCCCAGATACGTAACCGTTGTTCCCCAGAAATCATGGTTTACGGAAAGGATAGTTCCTTTTTCATCCTTATCGTAGGAAGACTGGAAAAAGCGGTATCCGCGATGATTCAGCACATTATTCATAAATATTTTCGTTTCACGATTGATGTTCCGTTCTTTATCCATCAGGGTAACCACGCTCGTAAAGGAAGATGGACTTTCAGAACCCGGATATCTTTCAAGAATAAAATCATTCAGTTTGAGTTCGAAAGGAAGATAGAGGGTTTTAGCCCCGTAAGACAAGGTTAGCATCAGGTTATCAAATTTCAGTTTAACCCGCTTACCGTAATTTCCCGGGACATGATATAAAACGGCCTCTTTGACAATGCCATCGACATCGACATCGACCAGAACTGCATCGTAGTGACGGGCTTCCTTGCCAGCGCTCTTCAGTTCGACTTTGGCGGAAGGCAATAATTTATCCATGACAAATTTAATATCCCCGATATTGTATATCATCATTTTCTGGAAAGGAACCAGTGTGTCGGGATAAATCTGGCCTCCGGTATCTCTCATCATGTTATACCAACCGGTTATATTATTGGAAGTGAAGTAATTACCTGTATCGGAAGTAAAAACTTTCACATCAGCTTCTTCTTTGGAATCCAGTGAAAACCTTAATCCGGCTGCCTCGCGTATTTCACCTTTCGGGATAAACAAATCCTGACGTTCAACTCCGTCAAAAAGAACCAGATGCATGATGGTTTTACCATCCGGGCTTTCTACCAGCGTCTCATAGGCATTTGGGATAAACTCTTTGCTTTTGACAACAATATGATGATCATTGAGTTTGATTTTCATTTTCAGTCGGTTTGACCTCACGGGTGCGGCCATGTATTCTTTCTCAGCAATAAAATTCTTGCCGTCCTGTTCCATTTCCACTGTCAGGTATTGCGTGGTTGACAGCATGGAGTTACTGCTTTTTCCTTCCCTGATATGCATACTACCTTCAAATCCGAAAAAGCGGGTAATTCCTGCACCTAAAATTATGACTATGAACGCAATATGAAAAACAAAAATCGTAAGCTTTTCAATGCGGTACATTTTACGAACGATAATCGTTCCGAGCATATTGACCGCAATCAGTAACAATAAAAACTCAAACCATTTTGAATTGTACACCAGAACTTTGGCGGCACGGGTACCAAAATCATTTTCTATAAATGTAGCTACTGCAATGACGACTCCGAAAACAACCAGCAACATCCCTGTCAGTTGCATCGAAAACAGCAAATCTTTAACTTTTTTCATGGTATTTTTTTGTGGCAAAAATAATCAAGTTTTGATATTTGTTACTATTTATAATTGGTCTAATTATTGTTGAAATAAATTAATCTAAACAATCTCAGTATGATACGAAAAAATTACACATTTATTTATTTGGGTGCATTGTTTATCATTTTAACCCTGACATTTATCAGTTATAAAGCCATTACTTATTCAGGAGGGCCTCCTGCTGGTATGACCAATGCCCCCGGGGAAAACAACTGTACGAGCTGTCATAGCGGAACACTGATAACCTCCGGAAGCAACTGGTCGAATATGACGTTAAACACTGATATTCCCGGAACAGGTTATTTGCCCGACTCCGTTTATACCATCACATTGAGTCATTCACAATCGGGAATCAATACGTGGGGATTTGAAATTACAGCACTTCGTTCTTCCAATAATACGATGGCAGGAAGCTTTACGATTACCAACTCAGCCAAAACTCAGAAATTAACCAGCGGGAGCAAGGAATACGTTGTGCAAACCAGTTCAGGAACTTCAGGTTCAGGGAGCAACTCATGGTCATTCCAATGGAAAGCCCCATCCAGTAATGTTGGAGATATAAAATTTTATGCAGTCGTCAATGCTGCCAATGGAAACGGACTAACCAGCGGAGATCAGATCTATTCGAAAAACTGGACTTTCAGTGTCAGCAGTTTATTACCAACAGCAACAATAACTCCCTCAAAAACAAGTATATGTGTTGGTGATACGCTGTTTCTGACAGGAGGTGGCAATAATAGCCCAAGCGGTTTTGAATGGTCGATGCCGGGAGGGGATCCCTCCTCTTCTACCAGCCAGAATCCATTTGTGGTGTATTCTTCTGCGGGAAGCAAAACAATTACCCTTATAACTACCAATTCAAAAGGAAAATCATTGCCGGCAACAGTAAATATAACTGTAAATGCCTTGCCCACTGCTACCATCACCATAAGCGGAAATACCAAATTCTGCCCCGGTGACTCAGTCATTCTGACAGCACCATCAGGAAGCGGATTATCTTATCTCTGGAGTACAGGAGAAAAGACACGTTCCATTAATGTAAAGACTACCGGAAGTTTCTGGGTTAAAGTAACCAATTCTTCAGGATGTTCGGCTGTCAGCTCTGAGGTTAAAACCACCCTTTTACAGGTATCATCCAATCAGCTACAGGCTTCAGATGACAGTATCTGCAGCGGATCACCACTCCAGCTCACTGCTACGGCAGGATTTAGCAGCTATACTTTTTATGACGGCAAGGCTCAACTCGGAAGCGGAAATCAGAACATATTGACCACCAGCACCCTGTCTCCCTCCAATGACTTGTACAGCATTGCTTTCGACACCAATGGATGTAAATCGGAAAGTAATCACCTGAATGTAGCGGTCGTTCAGCAGGCAAATGCGCCTGTTGTCAAATGCGGAAACAGCACCACCAGTTCGGTAACCTTCACATGGAACAGCAGGCCGTACGACAAAGTATATGAAGTCAGTACGGATACTGGCAAAACTTGGATAAACATCGGAAAAGACACCAATTTTCAGATTACCGGCTTAACTTACAGCACCGATGTTTTATTGCAACTCAGGGCACAGGATTTTACGCCCTGCGGAGTAAGCTCAATTACCACCCATGTATGCCAGAGTGAATCATGCAGCCCAATTTCTTTCAAAATCGAAAACGACAGCATCATCTGCAAAGGGGATTCAGCTCAAATACAGATTACCGGGCTTCATACATCAGCCTATGCAGTGAATTTTAATGGGCAGGGTTATGCAAAAGATACCATTTTCCGGGTAAAACCACAGGTTTCAACTAATTATAGCATAAGTCTTATTGACTCATCAGCACTTAACTGTCCTCCGATTGTCAAAAACATCAGAATAGAAGTGGAAAACATTGGTCTGAAACTGACAAATGACCTCGATTCCAACCGGGTTTGTGAAGGAGAAACAGTCCATTTTGAAGCTACAGCCGGCCTGACAGCATATCATTTTTATCTGAACGGAAATCTTGTCAAGTCAGGTAAAGAAAACACCTATTCGACTCACATGCTCAACAACAATGATTTGATATATGTCAGCGGAACATCTTCGCTCGGATGTACATATTATTCTGATAACCAGAGCATTGTCGTCTTTTCGAAACCCAATATACAACTGATTTCAGATAAAAACAACCACACCCTTTGCGAAGGCCAGAGCATAAGTTTTACGGCCTCTCCTACTTTTGAAAAATACCATTTCATACTGAATTCAGATACAGTTTATTCCGGAGCATCTCATCAATTCACCCACCACCAGCCCAACAACAATGACGCTGTTTATGTACATGCAACTGATATGCATGGATGCAAGGCCACCAGCCAGACCATCACGGTTCATGTCAATCCACTACCTCGTCCGGGTTTTACCTATACCCAAAACGGGCTGAACTTCACTTTTACCGATACCACCAGTCAGGTAGCATGGCGCTTATGGAATTTTGGAGATATGACAGACGATACGGCCAAGACTACCACACATACATACAGTGCAGAAGGGAAATATGAAGTAAAGTTAACCGTTACCGACCACAACGGCTGCGCTGACATGGCCATCCATGAAGTAGAAGCCACCATATCTGGTATTCACGTCAGCGATGGAAAATCAGCTACTTACAAAGCTTACAAACAGGCAGGCCAGACACTCAGGCTTGAATATTATCTTCCACAACGCACCCATATAGAAATATGGCTGCTGAATGCAGGGGGACAAAAAGTCCGCTTACTCACACAGGATGAATCAGCCTCCGGGGCGTACAGGAAAGATATTCAGGTAGGCGAACTACAGGAAGGAATTTATTTTGTGCGCTTTGTCAGCGGAAACGGGACACAAACTGTAAAAGTCATTTTGCCATAAAACAATCAAATATCCCTGCAAAAGGCTTCGGAAACAGTTCCGGAGCCTTTTTATTTTTCAGACACCAGATAAAAAGAACCGGCAAATCCGTCACTGGTAAAGAAATATACGCGGTTATTTTCGATCAGTAATTCGGATTCCATTTTGGCAGGCGCTTCAAAAATCTGCTCTACCTTCCCTTTATCAATCCGGAGGCAAAAGAGTTTTGTTCCATACTCAGCTACATAAATTTTGTTATTACAGATGACAGGAGAATGAAGCGAAGCCGGAGTTTTCAGGCTAACCCGCCAAAGTTCCTGCCCTTTATCGGCAGTATAGGCAATGACCTCCTGATTGCAGGTAACGACCAGCAGGTTATCAGCAATGCAGGGGACTGTATTTATCAAAGGAGAAGCATTGCTGTTCATGACTTTTTTCCAGATTTCCCTTCCGTCAGCCAGATTCAGGCAGTAAAGCTTGTCGGCATTGGTAAAGTAAATCTTTTCATTGTTTATCAACAGGTCGGACTGGCCAAAAACCGGCAAAGAATTAGTCCATAAAAGTTTTCCATTGGCCGGACTGATGGCAGTTATTTTCATATTGTCAGAAAAGCACAAAACATCGCCAGATAGTTTCAACAGAGGAGAGCCGGAGGTTTTCAGCTCCGTTTTCCACATATCGAGGCCAACCTCCTTGTCGAGGGCGATAAAAAAGTTTTTGGTATAGACAATTAACAAATCTTTGTAAATCAATGGCGTACATATCAACTTATCCCCCACGTTCAATGTCCATTTGGGTTTTTTCAGGTTAAGGTCGAGGGCATACACATTTCCGGCCTTTGTGGTGAAGAAAGCCGTTTTATTGGCAATCAAAGGCGGCATGGCAATAATTCCTTCGGCCTTAAAAGTCCATAGCGGTTTACCATTTTTGATGTCAATGGCGGCAAAAACATTTTCTCCTGCAGCATAAAGGACATTTCCATCGATAACGGGATACATGAGTGCAGTATTTCCACCCAAAGAACAGGTCCATGAATTTTGCTGAGCCATTAAGAGCTTAGCCGGGAACATACAGAGTGCAAGTATTAAAAACTTCAGTTTCATCACATTGTTTTTTAAAACAGATAATTTTTTCTGAGGTAAAGGTAGAAAATTTTTTTAAAGGAAAAGAAAAATTTGATTTGCAGAATCAGGAAATTCAATATTTTTGCAAGCGAAAAATTCACTTAAAAGGAAAGTTCTTTAAAGGTTTTGAGAAAAACCAGTTTACATATAATTGGTCCGGTAGTTCAGTTGGTTAGAATACATGCCTGTCACGCATGGGGTCGCGGGTTCGAGCCCCGTCCGGACCGCAAAACCCTCAAATTCAAAAGATTTGAGGGTTTTTCATTTAAAAACCCGGGTCATTTTATACCATGAACTAATCATTGCTGAGAAAATCAGGGATCATGGTTCCGAATTAAAAGTTTGCCTTGCCACAGAGCAGAAAATAACCCATTAATCATTTCCTCAACGGCTGAATTATTGCTATTTAGTGCAATTCCAAAAATGATTTTATCAAATAACTTTGCTGAAATTTTTCAGGCATGAAGAAGAAAGTTTTCTGGATTTCTGGTAGCATTATCTTTCTGATTTTGATAACCTTGATTGTTACTCCCTTCATTTTCAAAGGAAAAATACTCAGAATCATCAGGGAAGAAGTCAATAAAAACCTGAATGCAGTGGTTGATTTTGATGAGAATATACACCTCAACCTCTTCTCAGATTTCCCCAATCTCCATATCCGTATCGACCGGATCAGCATAGCCAATAAAGACTCTTTTGCTGGCGACACACTGGCCAGCATCGGAAAATTCTCGGCCAGCCTGAATATACGTGATGCCATCAGGGGGAAAATAGCTGTCAGGGAAATAAATATTGATCAGGCAAAAATCTATCTTCATGTTTTGAACGATACCATAAATTATCTGGCCAACTGGGACATCATGCTGCCTTCAGAAGAGCCTGAAGACACCACTACCGACTCTTCCACTTTTCGTCTGCCCGTAAAAAAATTTACCATCACCCGTTCCGATTTTGTTTACAATGATGAACTCCTCGATATGGTCATCGACCTGAAAAACCTCGATATGACAGGGAAAGGAGATTTCAGCATGGATGTTTTCGACCTGTTTACAAATGTAAACATCGAACAAACCACCCTGAAATACGGAGGGATTGCTTACATCAGCAAAGCCAAAGGGGTCATTGATTCGAAGGTCAACATCGACATGATCAACTACAAATATTCGTTTGAAGAAACCGACATACTGCTCAATGATTTCAGGATAAAGGCAGGAGGATATATTGCCATGCCAACGGATGATATTGTCATTGACCTTTCCTTCAAATCCCCGCAGACAGACTTTAAGAACCTGCTCTCAATCGTTCCTGCGATCTATACCAATGATTTTGAATCACTTAAGGCAAGCGGGAAAATGAGTTTTTCGGGTGTGGTAAAAGGCATTTACAACGACAGCCTGATGCCCGGCTTTGTACTCGACCTGAAAGTAAACAATGGGATGTTCCGCTATCCGGATCTTCCTGAAGCAGTGAACAACATCAATCTTTCCGTAAACATTGACAATTCAGACGGAGTATTTGACCATACCATCATATACCTGAAACAATTCCATGCCGAATTGGGCAAAGAGCCTGTCGATGCTGTGGTATTGGTAAAAAATCCTGTATCTGATCCCTTTATTGATGCCAGCATAAGAGGGAAAATTATCCTCGATAACCTTAAAAATTTCATCAAAC
>JAAYUY010000203.1 GCA_012517435.1 Sphingobacteriales bacterium
GAAGGCATGGTATAAAAAGTACCGAAATTCAGCTGGTTTTCTGAAGTTCAGCAGGCCCGGCATTTCAGGAGATAAAGCCATTATTGATTACGGAATGTATTTCGATTGTCTTGGCGGAATGGGTTATTTTGTTGTATTGAATAAATCTGGCGGCAAGTGGGTAGTCGAAAGCCGCATAAACACATGGGTAAGCTGACAACTGTGTCTTTCAGGCCTTCGATATTGCTGACCGGTGCAAATGGTACCATCGGAAAACCTCTCAAAAATTATCTTCAGCAACAGGGTTTTAAAGTATTTGTCTGGGACAGAAGCTACATCCCTATCGATAATTACCAGAAAATGTTTGATTTTGTCAAAAGTGTAAGTCCTGAAGTGTTCATTCATCTTGCAGCCATTACCTCCTTTGATGAACAACAAAGAAAAGACAGTTGGCTGGTCAATTATGTTTGGCCTTCTGAAATTGCCTGGATATGTAAAGAACTGAATATCAAACTATTGTTTATTTCAAGCAATATGGTTTTCGGTAGTACAGGCCCCTATTCACCGGATTCAGTTCCTGATGCTGTTTCAGGCTACGGTTACGAAAAAAGAATGGCAGAGGAGAAAATAGTCACGCAAAATGCCAATACGATTATTCTCCGGCTTGGCTGGCAGATTGCCGGGGAAAGTGAAAACAGTATGATAACTTATCTGGACAGACAACAAAGCATTCATTCATTCATCAAAGCCGGTAAAAAATGGTATCCTTCATGCTCCTTTTTATCAGATACCATTAAAGTTATCACGGCAACAACTGAATGTGAAGCGGGGATTTATATGTTTAATGCCAATAAAGACCTTAATTTTCATGAAATAGCCTGCCTTCTGAAAAAAAGATACAGTAAAAGCTGGAATATTATTGAAGATGAAGATTTTATTGCAGATCAACGAATGTCGGATGAAAGGACACACTTTAGCGGAATGACTATCCTGAGCAAGCAGGACTATCAGACATTTTTCGATTGCTGAACTGATTTAATTTCTGACATGGATTGCTCAATAAATTGTGAAAGTTCGGTAATCCCGTTCATGTTGGCGGCAGATGTCAGAAAAAAGCGAGGCAGTTCTTCCCAATACCTGCCCAACTCCGACCTGAACGCTTCGATGTTTTTCAAAATCAAAGATTTGTTGCTTTTATCCGTTTTCGTGAACACAATTGACAGGGGAATGTTTTTAGCCCCGCAATTGTTAATAAATTCTATATCAATCTTTTGTGGAGGAATGTTGGCATCCACCAATATAAACAGACAAGCCAGATTTTTACGATTGACAATGTAATCGGAAATAATTTTTGACCAGTTCAGTCTTTCTGATTTCGACCGCTGTGCATAACCATATCCCGGTAAGTCAACGATATTCCACTTTTCATCAATTAAAAAGAGATTAATGGTTCTTGTTTTTCCGGGCGTGGAAGAGGTTAAGGCCAGATTTTTCTTGCGGGTCAGCGTATTTATCAGCGAAGATTTCCCAACGTTAGACCGGCCAATAAATGCAAACTCAATGTTTCTGTCGTAGCCAAGCTTTTCATAATCCGACACAGACCTGATAAATTGAGCTGTTTTAAATAAATTGATTTTCATTCCCTTACCAAAAATTTAATTAAATGTAGCATAAACGTTTCAGAATTTTCAAAAATACTAACTTGCGGGGCGATTGAAAACTATTTTTTAAAAAAATGAACAAGCTTTACAATAAATTTTAAAGTCAAAATTATGAATTTTATTCCAAATACAGATGCAGAAAGAGCCGAAATGTTCAAAACTATTGGTGTCGGTTCATTTGAAGAAATGATTTCGAATATTCCTCCTTCATTAAGGTTAAAAGGCGGGCTGAAACTTCCACCTGCCCTCTCAGAATACGAAGTGGTTGGTCATTTGCGTGAATTGAGTAAAAAAAATGCAAATACAATTGATAATCTTTGTTTTATGGGAGGTGGTGCTTACGACCATTTTATTCCTGCCATTGTTGACCATGTCATTTCAAGGCCTGAGTTTTATACTGCCTACACGCCATATCAGGCAGAACTTTCACAAGGCACGCTTCAGGTAATGTATGAATTTCAAACCTGTGTGAGTCTGCTTGCAGGGCTCGACATTGCCAATGCCAGCATGTATGACGGTGGAAGTGCTATCCCCGAAGCCATCAATCTGGCTGCCGGAGCCAATAAAAAATCCCGTGTTCTCATTTCCTCTGCCCTTCATCCTCACTATGTGGAGGTTATAAATACTTACCTTTCAGGTACAGGATTAAAAATTGAAGAAATTGAAACAAAAAACGGTATTACCCATGTTGAAGCCCTCAAAAATGCTATCGGAGAAGATTGTGCCTGTGTGGTCATTCAGCATCCGAACTTTTTCGGTAATCTGGAAGAAGTGGACGAAATTAATGCAGTCATCAAACAGTATCCCCATATTCATTTCATCGTTTCTTTCAATCCCATTACGACAGGACTTTTAAAATCACCCGGAGAACACGGAGCCGATACCGCAGTAGCCGAAGGTCAGCCATTAGGCTTACCGCTAAATTTCGGAGGCCCTTATATTGGACTTTTCGCTACCAAACAGGAAAACATCAGAAGGATGCCGGGCAGAATGGCCGGAAAAACGGTGGATAAAAACGGTAAGGAAGGCTTTATCCTTGCCCTGCAAACCCGTGAGCAGCACATCAAACGTGAAAAAGCCACTTCTAATATCTGTACCAATGAAGGACTGATGGCAGTTGCCGTTCTGACTTATCTTTCATGGATAGGACGTGAGGGATTGGTCGAAGTTTCACGTCTTTGCTACAACCATGCCCACTATCTGGCCGAAGGTATCAGTAAAATTCCGGGATTCAGACTTAAATACCCTGCTGAATTTTTCCATGAATTTGTTTACGAAAGTGATAAAAATCATGATGAAATTCTTAATAAACTAAAAGAAAACAATATTCTCGGTGGAATAAACCTGAAAAAGTTCGGGCAGACGGGTATTCTCGTTGCTGTAACAGAAAAGCGGTCAAAACAAGAACTCGACAAATATCTGGACATTTTAAAGAGCATTTAAGATAGAACTCAAAAGGGATAAATATCCGGCTGAGAAACAGCGCATACGTGAAATGTTTGACAACATTTCCGGAAGGTATGATTTCCTTGACCATTTTCTTTCTTTTTCACTGGATTATCGCTGGCGGAAAAAACTTGTCAGGGAACTGGACAAATATCATCCTGAAAAAGTGCTGGATGTAGCAACCGGAACAGCCGACCTGGCCATAGCCATCGCGCGTGCCTGTGATTATACAAATGTCATTGGCATTGACCTTTCTGAACAGATGCTGTCAGTCGGGGGGAAAAAAATCAGAAAATTCAGACTTGATAAACAAATCAATCTGCAGCCCGGAGATGCTGAAAAACTTCCCTTCTCAGATAATGAATTTGATGCAGTTACCGTTTCATTTGGTGTGAGAAATTTTGAACATCTGGAAAACGGACTGCTTGAACTAAAGAAGGTTCTAAAACCCGGTGGACCCTTATTGATACTGGAGTTCTCCATTCCTGAAAATCCTGTGTTTAAGACAATTTATAATGCCTATTTTAAAAATCTGGTACCTTTTTTAGGGAGCATCTTCGCCAAAAACCGATATGCCTACCGCTATTTACAGGGCTCTGTCAATGAATTTCCCTTCGGAGAAAACTTTGCCGAAATTTTACGATATTTGAATTTTAAAAATGTTCAATTTCAAACGTTATCTTGGGGAATTTGCACATTATATCGAGGAATAAAATAGCCTTTTGCCTCATACTGGCTTTTGGTATTCCCATGTTATCCCATTCGCAAACCCGGAACCTCGAGCGTTTTGACTATGGCCGGAAAATCCATTTTGGCTTTACACTTGGCACCAACATTTCCAATTTCAAATATGAGTTTTCTCCAAAATTCTATGAAAACAAGGATTTATTAACCATTAAAGTTCATCAGTATCCCGGTATCACCCTCGCAGCCATTTCTGACCTTCATTTCGGTGAATTTTTTGACCTGAGGGGATTACCTTCTCTTGTACTGGCGGAAAGGCGTATTACCTATAATTTTGTTCAAAACAACTCTGTTACCAAAAGTGTCGAATCTGTCTTTTTTGAATTTCCTTTATTGGTGAAATTCAAATCACTCCGGCACGAAAATCTGCGTTTCTACGTCATCGGTGGTGGAAAATTTTCATACGACTTCAGTTCAGATGCCAAAGCTATGCGCGACCCCGACAATCCTATTGTTGCCATCAAACCTGTGTCGCTGGCTTATGAATTTGGCTGCGGACTGGATATGTATTTCTATTTCTTTAAATTCTCACCTGAAATTAAAATGTCAAAGGGCATCAACAACATCCTCGACCCTTATGATGATGTTTACAGTAATATCTTTAAAAAACTCTTCTCCAACTTTATTTTCATTTCCTTTCATTTTGAGGGATAAATCCTGCTTAAAAACTCCGATCTTTCAAATTTACAGGGAACAGACCCGTATTCTGTATTAAAAAGTGCCATCCCTATGGGACTTAGTATTTTTTCTTTGCTTATGTCAGCAACATTTCGTCCCAGCGGAAATTGATTGAGGCTTTTGCTGCACTTAGGTTTCTGCAAACCAGTAAATGATTAATACCTGAAGTGCGTATGGCTGCATTAATAAATAAAGAATTTTAATCAGTCTATTGGCATCTGACTTTACCCATGTCATTCTCAAGCGTTTAAGAGAAGCAGGTCATTGGAATTTATTCTCAGCTTGCTTGAAATATTGAATTTGATATTTTTTTAACTCGTAGTTTATATCCCGAAGCGTCATTTTTCACGCCCCGTTTTTTGAAAGAGAAGGGCCGGGGTGAGTTAATACTTCATAAAATCATAAGCATTTGAAAACACTGGCTTTTTTGGAGTTAAAAAAAGGTTAATAAAAAATTGCCGGGAAGTATTAAATCAGAATTATTATTAATCTGTTATTTTTGAATCTGATTTTTTAAGGCAGTAATGAATAAAATCAGGCTAAAAATATTGGGAATTTCTCAGGGAAATGTATCCTCTTCCTATACCTTAATACTTGAAGAAGCCAACGGAGAAAGAAAATTGCCTATCATTATTGGTGTTCTTGAAGCGCAAGCCATAGCCATTTCCCTTGAAAAAATTGTTCCCGTACGTCCTATGACCCACGACCTGTTTAAAAGCCTTGCTGATGCTTTCGGACTGATTCTGAAAGAAGTTGTCATCGTCCGCCTGCATGAAGGTATCTTTTATTCCAACCTGGTCGTTTTTGACGGAAAAATGATTCAGGAAATAGATGCCCGTACATCCGATGCCATCGCTTTGTCGCTACGTTTTAACTGCCCCATTTATGCTACAGAAGAAGTGATGAAGGATGCAGGTATTTCCATTAAATCATCCGATATACAGGAAGAAATTGAAGAAGAGGAAAAAATGAAAGAAGCTGACGAAGATATTGAAGAATCGATGCAGGATATACTTCAGGGAATGAAAGAGGTTTCATCAGCAGCTCTTATCAGGCTGAAAAAAATGTTGCAAGATGCCATCAATGAAGAAGATTATATAAAAGCAGCCCGTCTGAGAGACGCAATAAAAAAAATAGAAGAAAACACACAAAGTAATGAAAATCAACCAGATATTTAAGTTTTTCACTGCTACAACCTTTTTTTTTCTTATCGCTTTCAACTTTCAGGTTTTTGCAGAAAAAATAAGCATTGATGCAAACAAACTCATTAAAGAGTGGCATTACCTGCCTGTCAAACCGGGAAAAATTTCAAACAAAAAAGTCAGGCCTGAACCTGACATGAAAATGATATTTAATTCTGACAACACCTTTTCTTACAATCATCTGTCAAAAAACATCTCCATCACCGGAAGCTGGAAGATTGACGCAAATGCTCAAAAGCTAATTCTTTTCAGAAATGATGATGTTTTAAGGGAATTTAAAATACTCAGGCTTAATGACAATGAACTGGTTTTGATGTCAGGAGAAAATGGTTTTGTATATCGTTCTTCAAAGGCCAGCGAATCATTTTTTACTTCTGTCAGGGGTTTGCTTGGTATCCTCGTTCTTATCTTTATTGTATTCATTTTCAGCAACAATAAAAAAAGAATTAATTGGTATATTCCCTTCATTGGATTAGTACTTCAGTTTATTCTTGCTTTCAGCATTCTGAAAATACCGGCAATCCGAACGGGTTTTGGCTGGATTTCATCCTTTTTTGTCCATTTACTTCAGTTTACTGACGAAGGTGCCCGTTTTGTCTTTGGCTCTCTGGTCGATAAACCCGATCAGTTCGGGATTATCTTTGCCTTTAAAATACTGCCTACCGTTATTTTCTTTTCTGCATTCACCTCACTCCTGTATTATTTTGGCATTTTACAGAAAATAGTATGGGTATTTGCCTGGGTAATGAGCCGTCTGATGAAACTGTCGGGTGCCGAAAGCCTCGCAGCGGCAGCCAATATTTTTATCGGGCAAACGGAAGCTCCCCTCGTAATTAAACCCTATTTATCGAGAATGTCGGAATCTGAGATACTTGCCCTGATGACAGGCGGAATGGCTACTATTGCCGGTGGTGTGATGGCTGCCTATATTTCTTTTCTTGGAGGCCCCGACCCGGAACAACAAAAACTCTTTGCCACCCACCTGCTGACAGCCTCCATCATGAATGCACCGGCATCGCTTTATCTGGCGAAAATACTCTTTCCGGAAACCGGAGATGTCAATAAAGACCTGAAAGTATCCAAAGAAGTTATAGGTTCCAATGTACTCGACTCACTTGCAAGAGGAACCACTGACGGGCTGAAACTTGCTGTAAATGTCGGGGCTATGTTGCTCGTCTTCACTGCAATGATGGCCTTGTTAAACTACATCGTTTTTCACTGGATCGGGAATCCAACCGGCTTAAATGAACTCATTGCTGAAAAAAGCAACGGACAATACAGCGGTCTCAATCTTCAGTTTATTCTGGGGATGGTATTTTCCCCCGTTGCCTGGCTGATTGGCGTATCTTCGACAGACCTTGTCATGGTCGGGCAATTGCTTGGTGAAAAAACCATTCTGAACGAGTTTTTTGCCTTTACTTCCATGTCGGGACTGAAAAACAGCTACCTGCTTACCAATCCCAAATCAATCATTATAGCCACTTATGCCTTGTGTGGTTTTGCCAATTTTGCTTCCATCGGTATTCAGCTGGGAGGCATAGGAGCCTTAGCTCCTAACCAACGCATAACCTTATCAAAAATGGCTATGCGTGCCCTCCTTGGCGGAACGGTAGCTTCTCTTCTGAGTGCTTCCATTGTCGGACTGATGATTTAATTGTGCCTTGATTCTTCTGACATGAATAAATTGTTTATATGGTTTAAACATTTTTCCCTGCCTGTCAAATTACTGTTTTATTTATTGATTATCATAGCTTTATGGTTTATCTCAACCTTACTCAGAAAAAATACTCCTCCACAACCCGGATTACGGGAAGACCTCAGACTGATCGAGCAACTTGGATTTCTGAACCTACACGACACGGTTGAATATACCGGCATCGATGCATGCAGGAAGTGTCATGCCGATATGTATCAGGCATACATCAAAACCGGAATGGGGCAATCATGGGATACTGCCGATCTGAAAAAAAGTGCCTTAGCCTCTCATCAGATCAGCCCGATATATGATGAAAAAAATGACCTCTATTATCTTCCTTTCTGGCAAAACAACCACCTGATGGTGAAGGAATACAGGCTCAAAGACGGGGATACAACTTTTATCCGTACCGAAAAGGTTGCCTATGCAGTCGGCAGCGGACAACATACCAATTCGCATATTCTGAACATTAACGGTTATTTGTATCAGGTACCTTTTACTTTTTACACCCAGAAAAAAATTCTCGATTTTCCTCCCGGATTTGAAGGTGGCAATAACAGCAGATTTGGCAGGATGATAGGTTTTGAATGTATCTCATGCCACAATGCCTACCCTTCTCCTGTCGAAGGTTCCGTGAATAAGTATTCCAACGTTCCGCACGGTATTGATTGCGAAAGGTGCCACGGACCAGGGGAACTGCATGTCAGAGCTATGGAACTGGGACATATCGTCAACACAAAAAAAGAAGCGGACTATACCATTGTGAATCCTAAACGCCTGCCCCGGCATCTGGCTGATGAAATATGTGCCCGGTGCCACAACCAGGGGAACAGCGTGTTAAAGGAAGGGAAGACATTTTTCGATTTCAGGCCGGGAATGGAGGTAAGTTCCGTGCTTGAAGTTTTCAGGGAAGTATATGAAAATGATGAAGATGCCTTCTGGATGGAAACACATCCCGAGCGTTTGAAAAAAAGCAAATGTTATCAGAAAACGCGGAATCATCCCGACTTTAAGCCACTTTCGTGTCTGGATTGTCATTTTACTTCAGGCATGAAACATATCAGCTACAAGGAAACTCCTGTTGATACCTTTCGACAGAAATGCCTTAACTGCCATGGAGAAGGGTTTACGCAATGCAAAGAAAATCAGGCTGTCAGAAATTCACAGTCCGACAACTGTATGACCTGCCATCTGGTGAAAACAGGGGTGTTCGATATTCCCCATGTCGTTATTTCCGACCATTTTATACGTATTACTGACAAATGGAAAAAAGAAATTAAAAGCACGAGAGAGATAGAAACAGGAAGATTCCTCGGACTCAAAAGCATGAGTTCAGCACATCCGGATGCGCTGACCAGGGCAAGAGCTTTTTTGTATCATTACGAAAAATTTTACTCAAACCCTTCCCTGCTCGATTCTGCTCTCTTTTACCTGAAAAAATATCCGGTGAAAGAATATTTCAAATACTGGGTTTATTATTATTATCTGAGGAAAAATTTCAAAAAAATAACCAGAATAGCTGAAAAGAAAAAAATTGAAGACATTAGAGATGCAGTTTGCTACTATCAGATCGGACAGGCTTTTCACAACAGGAATCATCCTGAACAGGCATTGAAATATTACCAGTTCGCCAATAAATATGAGCCTTTTAACCTTGATTACCGCAACAAAACCGGTTCTGAGCTGATTTTATTAAAAAAATATCAGGATGCCATGGCCGAGTTTAATTTCATCATCAGGGAAAATCCGCTTAATCATGTGGCATATAATAATCTTGGCTTTATCTATCTGATTCAAAATGATTTAGTTAATGCAGAAAAATATTTCAGGACAGCACTTAAACTGCATCCTGACTACCTGACCGCTCACCTCAACCTGGTCAAAGTTTTTATCGGAAGGAAAAATTATCTTCAGGCAAAAAACTACCTGCAATCGCTGATAAAGAGATTCCCGGATAACAGACAGATTAAGGAGCTGAGTAAAATTGTCCGCTGAAGCTTTTTTCATAGTTTTGTACTTCAATTAATTAACTGATGATGGCAGCGAAAAGGAAAAAAAAGAACAAAGGACTGATTATATTTATGGTATCGCTTTTTACCATCATCATAGCAGCTCTTATTGCCTACAGGTTTTATAAAGTTTTTTTCATTCCTTCGCAAAAATCAAATGCTGAACTGGTTTTATTCATTCCAACCGGTTCTTCTTATGAGGATGTGGTTTCAATCTTGAAAGAAGCGGAAATCATTAAAAACGAGGAAACCTTTAACCTTCTGGCCAAAAAAATGAACCTGCCCCGGCATATACATTCAGGCAGGTATGTCATTCCCAATAATAGCAGTATTTATCAGATTATCAGAAAGATACGTTCAGGTGAAAGTGATCCGGTCATGGTTTCACTGGATCAGGTGGCAACCATCGAAGAAATGTGTGGATTAGCCGGAAAAATGCTTGAAATTGATTCGTCTCAACTGATGGACAGCCTGACCCATCCGGCATTTCTGCAGGCAAATGACATCAGAAAGGAAGAATTGCTGACGCTTTTTATTCCTGACACCTATGAGTTTTACTGGGAAGTTTCCCTTCCCACCTTTTTGAAAAAAATGAAAAAGATATATGACAAATTCTGGACGAATGCCAACCTGAAAAAAGCAGAAAAGCTTAACCTGACTCCATCACAGGTGTACACGCTTGCTTCCATTGTTCAGGAAGAAGCTGTTGTAAAAGATGAAATGCCGAGAATAGCCGGGGTTTACCTGAACAGGCTCAGAAAGGGAATGGCTTTGCAGGCCGACCCGACCATTAAATTTATTGTCAGAAACAGAAGAGATCCGAAAGTAACGCTGGATGATTATAAAATTGAGTCACCTTACAACACTTATCTGAATAAAGGACTACCTCCAGGGCCTATCTTCATGACTTCCAGAGCCGCCATTGAATCGGTGCTGAATGCCGAAAAACACAACTACATTTACTTTTGTGCCAAAGCTGACCGCTCCGGCTATCATGAGTTTACCGATAATTACCAGAAACATTTGTATTACAGAAATTTATACCTCAAGTCCAAACAGAAATAAAGTTTATGATAAGCCACGAAATTGAAATACGGATTACCTATGCAGATACCGACATGATGGGATTTGTTTATTACGGCAACTATCCGGTTTTTTATGAGAAAGGCAGGACAGAGCTGATCCGCAGTCTTGGATTAAGCTACAGGGAAATGGAGGAAAAAGGAATTTTAATGCCTGTACGCAATATGAAATGTGAATATTACCAACCTGCCCGGTATGACGATATCATCAGGGTAAAAACCACCGTTCATGAAATGCCATCAAGCAGAATGAGTTTTCATTATGAAATATTCAACCAGAAAGGGGAACTCATCCATGAGGCCTTTACCGACTTAATCTTTCTGAATGCACAGAGCAGGAAACCCGTCAGAGCACCCGCCTTTTTAAAGGAAAAAATCAGAAAACACTTTGAAAAAGATTAGCTTAAAAAATATCATCGACCAACAGTATCAGGCACTTAGGCAGACAAAATTTGCCGCTTTTCTGCGTAAAATTCCATTTCCATTGTCCGGCAAGGTACCCATGACGGAAGTTATCAAAATTTTTTACCAGAAAATGGTAAAGGAATCTATCAGCCAGCGGGCTTATGCCATTGCTTTCAGCTTCTTTCTGGCTCTGTTTCCCGGACTTATATTCGTTTTCTCGCTGATTCCTTATTTTCCCGTTCCTGACCTTGCCGATGAAATCAAGCAAATGCTCCATGAATTTCTTCCTGAAAGTGCTTTTGAAATGCTTTGGGATACCATTGAAGACATTATACTGGTCAGACGAGGAAAATTGCTTTCTCTCGGTGTGGTTCTGGCCATTTATTTTTCATCCAACGGCATTAATACCCTCCTGCTTGCTCTCAAAAAAGACTTGCCCCGTCATTGGATGATGCGATATGTAGTCGCATTTTTTCTAACCATCATTCTGGTTCTCATGATCTTAATTTCTCTTTGCGTACAGATAACAGGAGAAATTATCATCAGCTATTTCAGCGATTCTTTCTTCTTTTCAGGTACTTCACTAATTCCCCTTGTCTGGGGTTTAAAACTGTTTGTTACACTCTTCACTGCCATCTTCTCCATTTCTCTTCTGTATTTTTATGGAACCCACAAAAGCGAAAGATTCAGGTTTTTTTCTCCCGGTGCCTTTCTTTCTACCATCATGATTGGCGTAATTTCCTACGGATTTGGGTTTTATGTCGAAAACTTCAATTCATACAATAAATTCTACGGCTCTCTGGGTGCCATTATTGTTTTAATGATGTGGCTGTATTTCAGTGCTTTGTCACTGATCAGCGGTTATGAACTCAATCAGAGTGTTTACAAAGCAAAAGTTTCGGGGAACAACCAGCTGAAAAACGATAAGGAAGAAATTATTTCCTGACACACCTGACATGGTATTCATATTCCTTGCTTGTCAGGTCCATATAGCCATTTATAAAACTGACATACAGGGCATTGAACCCATCGTATTCCGTGCTTGTCCAGTAATAGCTGTTCAGAAACTTGCCAACATCATCTTTCTTTTCAAATATAGCCATCAGTTCATCTCTTGACGGCAAATACCAGTCGTCATAACCATAAGCCACCAGGTCATCGCAAACACGTGCCGCATAGTTTTTTGTTTTTCCAAGTTTATCAACAATTTTGATGGAATTATAAACTCCGTCACTGACACTGTTCGCCTCCGTTTTTACCCCGTAATCGCCCCATTTGATTTTGTAAGGATGGTCTTCAGGACAAACAAACAAAGGTTTCCCCTGATAAATGACAAAAGGAACAACAGACGACTTGGATGTTTTAAACGAATACATCATTCCATAACTTGTACCAGCTTCATTGGTTACATAAGCTTTAAAATAATATTCCGTTTCAGGGTCAAGGTTGGTCATGGTACTGATAAATTTGCCATCTTTCACTTCATCTGTCGTATGAGCACCATCAAGAGACGGATTGGTCCCCTTGCTCCAGCATACTCCGCAAACGAGCTTCCTGCTGTTTCCGTCATCTATCACTTCACCTCCGGCTACCGCAGTGGTGGCAGTAATTTGTGTAGCCTTGACCGTTAATACCTGAGGAAGGGTTATTTCTTTCTTACAGGAATAAAAAACATTGCCTGACAAAAAAAGCAGGCCTGATAGCAATATAATGCGTTTCATTTGTTATTGTTTTGTTTCTGTTCGGGAACAAAGTAAACAAAGTTTTATACGATAAAAAAATAATTTTTGATATCCAGATTAGAATTAATTTATACTCAAATCATTGGTGATCTTTGATCTATCCCCCTAAACATCAGGACAAAATTAGTGAATTAAAAACACTAATTTAGACATATGAAAAGAACATGGACAGGAGAAGATAAAGAGGCAAAATAGCCGGAAGTGACTCACAAAAGTTAATTAATGTGTTTATTAAAAGAAAAACGGCTGTTTTAAGGTTCGTTTATGACCCACTTGTGCCTTTTGACAATAATTTAGCAGTGCAAGATTTACGAAAATTAAGCTAAATCAGAAAATTTCAGTTTATTTCAGAAAAGAGCAAAGTGCGAAAGTTTTTTGCAGAGTCCGAAGCTATATATCGACAAGTCGAAAGCAGGGATATTCTGTTAATCACGCATTAAAGTTGGTTATGACAGGTAATCCAATAAAATTAATCCCGGCTTTAAATGGATTGTAGATAAACAGTAACGTTTAAAATTAAATAATCCTTGCATTTGGTTTTTTGCAATTTTTTATTTTTGAAGTAGTATTTTTTTTCTCATAGTTTTTTAATGCTCATTATTTTCTTAAAAACCATTAAATAGCTGGCTATGAAAA
>JAAYUY010000204.1 GCA_012517435.1 Sphingobacteriales bacterium
ATTTTCTTCACACACCCTGAAAGCTGTCGGTGATGATTGTGCCGTTCTGGATGCAAAAGGAAAAAAAATTCTGTTGTCAACCGATATGCTGGTTCATGGTGTTCATTTCGACCTGACCTATTTCCCTTTGCAACATCTGGGATATAAAGCGATAACGTCATCAATATCTGATATTTACGCTATGAATGGTGAGGCTGCACAGGTAGTGGTTTCCATTGCTGTCAGCAATCACTTTTCGGTAGAGATGATTGATTTATTGTACTCGGGCATGAAAAACGCCTGTGAGCAATATAAAATTGATTTGGTTGGAGGTGATACCACAACGCTTGGCAGCGGATTGATCATTAATGTGGCTGCCGTTGGATATGCGGATGAAGACAGGATTGTTTACCGTAACGGAGCAAAGAAAAACGAGATATTATGCGTCAGCGGTGACCTTGGTGGTGCTTATGCCGGCTTGCTTGTGCTGGAAAGAGAAAAGAAAGTATATGAAGTGGACAAGGAAATGCAACCAAAGCTCGAAGGTTATGATTATGTTTTGAGAAGGTGCCTTCGTCCGGAGGCAAGGAAAGATATTGTCGAAATGCTGAGGGAACTGGATATCGTCCCTACCGCCATGATTGACATTTCAGACGGCTTAAGTTCTGAAATCATTCATCTCTGCAAGCAATCGGGTACAGGGGTGAAGCTCTTTGAGGAAAAAATTCCTCTTGATCCCCAGACTTATTCCACTGCACGTGAACTGAACATGGATCCGACCACATTTGCACTGAACGGGGGTGAGGATTATGAATTGTTATTCACCATCAGACAGGAAGATTTTAAAAAAATTGAAAATAATCCGGATATTACACCTATCGGGCATATCACTGATGCAGACTATGGATGGAAACTGATTTCCAAATCGGGAAATGAACATGAATTGCTGGCTCAGGGCTGGAAGGTCTTTAATAAAGAATGAAATTATTCGTCATTAATATTATCTTTTTACTGTCTGTTTATCAGATAGCTGTTGCACAGGAAATGATGCTTGAAGCTCATGAAGGGGATGTTTTCAATGCCTGGCAGGTTGATTTTCAGAACCATGGACAATATATTTTGAAATTTCCGGATTCCTTCACCGCTTTTTCAGTTTTAATTTCTGTTAGCGGTCATTTTGACGAAATCAGTGTAACTGTTTCAGGGAAAGCTGTCGGGCTTATTCCTTTCGGGGAGGATGAGGTCATGTTTTCAGACAGCTTACAGGTTTCTGACATTGTATTTACCGGAAAAGCCATAAATGAAATAACTATTTCTTTTTCACAAAATATCGGGAGGATATTCATACATACTTATCATGCAGGTAAAGTATATCTCCCTGAATATCATTTGGAAGAGAATTTTTCAGGTATTGACTGCAGCAAGCCGCTCATGGTGGATCAGGATCAATGGCGGTCAGGGTTGACCCCGCCAATCGTGAAACCGACTTATACCCTGACCGCCCATATCGTTATTCATCATTCTGCCGGCTCGAATACCTCTGTTAATCATCTCGAAGATGTCAGAAATATTTATCTTTACCACACCAAAACATTAGGATGGGATGATATTGGATATAACTTTCTGATTGCCAGAGACGGAACTATTTATTCAGGAAGAGACGGACAGGGATGGATGGAAGACGACTTTGTGAAAGGGGCTCATTTCTGCGGTAAAAATACGAATACCATGGGCATTTGCCTGTTGGGAGAATATTCGGTGAGCCTTCCCACGCCTCAGGCACTCTTTTCTTTGAAAAAACTGATATTATGGAAATGTCATAAAGATCAGCTTAATCCTCTTGATTCGGCTCTGCATCCGCCCGGCAGCGATACTGCCTTGCTATTGCCCGTCATCTGCGGGCACAGAGATGGATGTTCAACGGAATGTCCGGGCACTGCTGCCTATGTGCTGCTCCCTTCACTGCGATCTGAGGTGGATAGC
>JAAYUY010000205.1 GCA_012517435.1 Sphingobacteriales bacterium
AGGAAGAATGATAACGAGTTCAGAACCCGGGTGGCTGATTCAATACAGACGGCAACAAATGAAGGAAATGGCAGGTGCTGGATACAGGTAAACGGTGATGAAATAAAAATGTTTTCAAACCTGCTCGAACTCGATGGAATCAGGTTTGATGAACCGGTGCCTGATCTGTTTTCTTTCAACAGCCCTTATGGTGCCTGTCCGGTTTGCGGTGGCTTTGGCGATATTCTCGGTATCGATGAAAATAAAGTCATTCCCAATAAAAACCTGAGTATTTACGATCATGCAGTCAGTTGTTGGGAAGGGGAAAAAATGGGCAAATGGAGGGAAGATTTCGTCAGAAAAGCACCCAAATATGGGTTTCGCATTTTTGAGCCCTATAAAAACCTGACTGAAGAAGAAAAAAACCTGCTCTGGGATGGAAACGGGGATGTGGAAGGCATCATGGACTTTGTCTCCATGCTGGAAGGAAACGCTTATAAAATTCACTACCGTATTTTAATTTCACGTCTGAAAGGAAGAACTACCTGCAGGGCATGTAAGGGAACAAGGCTCAGAAAAGAAGCTTCTTATGTGAAAATTCTTGGTAAGTCAATCGGAGAATTACTGAACCAGCCTGTCAGCAGTGTTTTAGCTTTTATGAGAGAGGTGGAGATAGCTTTTGAAGGGAATAAAGCCGCACGTAGATTACTGACAGAAATCAATACCCGCCTCGGAATGATGGAAAAAGTCGGACTTGGCTATCTGACCCTCAACCGCTCTTCACGGACATTGAGCGGAGGAGAAAACCAGCGCATTCAGCTCATTTATGCCCTTGGAAGCAACCTGACCGGAAGTCTGTATATTCTGGATGAACCCAGCATCGGACTTCACCCGAAAGATACCCATCAACTGATTGAAATTCTGAAAGAACTGAAAAGACTTGGAAATACCATCATTGTCGTTGAACATGATGAAGAGATAATACGTTCGGCAGATGAAATCATTGATTTGGGCCCCGGAGCAGGTACGAATGGCGGTCAATTGGTTTTTCAGGGAAATGCCGGAAAAGCAGGCAATGGATTTCAGGGACTGACACATGCTTATCTGACCGGTGATATGTCTGTCCTCATCAGGAAAAGAAGAATGGATTTCGATGATTTTATTGAAGTCAGGGAAGCAGTAAAACACAATCTTAAAAGTATAGATGTATCCATTCCGCTTCATGCCATGACGGTGGTAACGGGTGTCAGTGGTTCAGGAAAAACAACGCTGGTCAGCGAGGTGATTTATGAAAGCCTCAAACCTTTAGCAGACGGGCTTCCCCCCGATTTTACCGGTTGTACTTCCATTTCAGGAAGCCTGAATCAGATCAGACACATTGAATTTGTCAGTCAGGACAGCATTGACCGTAGCCGGAGGTCAAATCCTGCCACTTATCTGAAAGTATTTGATGCCATCAGGGAGCTTTTTGCTTCGCAGAATTTAGCCAGAATTAAAGGATTTACCCCTGCTCATTTCTCCTTTAATGTGGAAGGCGGCAGGTGTGAGGAATGTAAGGGAGATGGCGTCATCAACGTTGAAATGCAGTTTCTGGCTGATATGGAACTGATTTGTGAGGAATGTAAAGGGAAAAGATATAAACCTGATATTCTGGAGATTACTTATAAGGAAAAGAATATTGATGATGTGCTGAACATGACTGTTGCCGAAGCAAGCGAATTTTTCAGCCAGCATAAAAATATCGTTACAGGACTTGAGCCTTTGATGATGACCGGATTGGATTATCTTAAACTCGGACAGCCAACTTCCAGCCTGAGCGGTGGTGAGGCACAACGCCTGAAACTGGCCGGTTTTCTTTCAAAAGCCTTTCGGAATGTTGGTCATACCTTGTTCATTTTTGATGAGCCCACCACCGGACTCCATTGGCACGACATCAACAAACTGATGAATGCCTTTGAAGAGCTTCTGAAAAATGGCCATACGTTGTTAATCATTGAACATCAGCTTGATGTAATTAAAGATGCTGACTATATTATTGATTTGGGGCCGGAAGGTGGTGAAAAAGGAGGTTATGTGGTTTTTCAGGGGAAACCGGAAGATATTTTAACTGTTCCAAATTCCCATACCGCCAGGTTTTTAATGAATAAATTAAGTTAAATTATTGATAGCCAATAAGATATAAACTTTCATTTTGATTCGGTTCAGATGAATGGAGTATATAAAAATCCTTAAATTTGTAAGCTGAAAAAATAAACAATTTTTTATGAAAACATCGTTTCATCCGGATATTGAAAATTATCTTGTAGGACAAATCATTTCTGAAAATATAAAAACAGCATTTATTTTTGAAAAATACGGATTAAAACTTCACGGTAACCTGAGCCTGACAGTTAAGGAGTTAAAGCTAAATCCGGCCATAGACTATGAAAATCTTTTGGAAGAGCTCATTAAAAATATGGAATTAAAAGATATCATCGTTGATTACAAAAATGCTTCGACCGATTTAATAGTTGATTATATTGAGCAATACCACCACAGCCGGCTGAAATCTGTTTTACCTGTTTTGCTGAAAAAAGGTAAAATTTTATCGGAACTTAATGATCATCAGATAATTAAAGATCTTTATTCTCTTATTTTTGCCATGGCTGAAGATATTTATCCTCACATGGATATGGAAGAGAAAAAACTCTTTCCCGTTATCAGAACGTATCTGCATTACAAGGATGACCTTTGTAACATTAAAGAATTATTCAGGGAAAAAATTAATGTAGCCTTTCTTGAACACGAGGAAGCTTCCGGATTGTTAAAGGAAATTAATAAACTGTGCGACAGCTACGACCCGCCTGAAGACCTTGGTAAGGATGGGAAGGAATATTTCAGGCTCGTCAGGGATTTTTCAGATGATATGTATGAACATATCATGCTGGAAGAGCAGGTCCTCTTTCCCCGTCTGGCTGATTTTTAGTATTTTCTGCCATTAAGTTTTTCAGGTGTCTGATAAAATTAAATGTTTTCATTGCGGGGATGATTGCGGCAAATACCCGGTGTTTTATGACGACAAGAATTTTTGTTGTCATGGGTGCAAAACAGTTTATGATATTCTGAAAGGAAATAAGCTGTATAAATATTATGAGCTTGAAAGCACCCCTGGAATCAAGACGGAAAGCATAGTTCAGAACGAAAAATTTGCCTATCTTGATGTAGAAGAAATCAAAAAACAGTTGATTGAATTTCAGGATGATACGTATTCAAAAGTGAGTTTAAACATTCCTGCCATTCACTGCAGTTCATGTATCTGGCTTCTCGAAAATCTCAATCGTATTCAGCCGGCTGTCATACAGTCGCAGGTTAATTTTACGACAAAGGAGACTGTCATTCTTTTTGAACATCAGAGAATCAGTCTTCGACAGCTTGTCGAACTGCTTGATTCTCTTGGATATACACCTCATATATCGCTGGAAAGTATCAGCAAAGGCAAAAGCAAACCGTATAACAAAATGTTGTTGATTAAGATAGGTGTGGCTGGATTTGCTTTTGGAAATATTATGCTTTTCAGCATGCCTTATTATATTCCCGGTAAAGAGCTGATTGAAGAGCCTTTCAGGAATTTCTTTACCTGGCTCAATCTTGTTCTTTCACTACCTGTATTGTTTTTCTGCGGTTTTGATTACCTGAGGGCAGGGCTGAAAAATCTCTACTACCGTTTTATCGACATCAATCTTCCTATTGCCATCGGGATGCTGGCTATTTTTGTTCAGAGTGTTTATGAAACCATATCGCAAACCGGTCATGGTTATTATGATAGCCTTTCAGGGTTAATATTTTTCCTGCTCATCGGGAAATGGTATCAGGACAAAACATACAGGGCACTATCCTTTGAAAGGGATTACAAAAGTTATTTTCCTGCTGCTGTCCTGAAATCGGATTCATCGGCTGAAAACTATATCCCTGTTGAAAAATTAGCCATTGGAGACCTGATTATCATCAGAAATCAGGAACTGATACCTGCTGACGGACAGTTGCAGTCGGAAAATGCTATGGTAGATTACAGTTTTGTAACCGGAGAATCAAAACCGGTATTGATCAGCATGGGACAGCAGTTATTTGCAGGGGGAAAAATTATTGGAAATGCTGTTAAAGTATTGATCAACAAAGAAGTACAACAAAGCAGACTCACCGAATTGTGGAACAGGGAGGATTATAAATATACCGACAGACCTCCTTTTATCCGGTTGATAGACAAGGTAAGCCGTCATTTTACAGTGATCGTCTTAGCTATTGCTGTCCTGACAGCGGTTTACTGGCTTTTTGTCAATCCTTCATTAGCCATCAGGGCTGCCACTGCTGTTTTGATTGTAGCCTGCCCATGTGCTCTGGCATTATCCATTCCTTTTGGATTTGGCAACAGCATGAGACTCTTTGGTAAAGCCGGTTTTTTTCTGAAAAAATCGGAAGTTATTGAAAAAATTCATCAGTGTGATACTTTTGTATTTGATAAAACAGGGACACTGACAGATACCAGTGAGGGTGAAGTTGTTTATGAGGGTGATGAATTAAAAGATGAGGAAAAAAAATGGATTCATGCTCTGGTCAGGAGCTCCGTGCATCCGCTTAGCCGTGCTATAGCTTTTTATTTAAAAGAATACTATCACCCTGATATACAGGTAGATGATTTTAAGGAGATTATTTCTTCCGGTATTTCCGGAAGGGTTGAAACCCATAAAATTTTAGTCGGATCAGCAGCATTTACCGGAGCAGAAACATCCTTTTCCGAAAATGCTGAAGTCTGGATTTCAATTGATCAGCAGGTTAAGGGGAAATTCAGGGTAGGTGTGAAATTCAGGAATGGGTTGAAAGAGCTGGCTGCCGAGCTGATTCCTGCCTTTCATATTCACATCATATCGGGCGATAATGAGCATGAACTTCCTCAGTTAAAGAAGATTTTCACTGAAAACACTCATTTTGCTTTTCATCTTTCACCGGTGCAAAAGCTGGAATATATCAGAAAACTTCAGTCGGAAGGGAAAAAGGTACTGATGGTGGGCGATGGGCTGAACGATGCCGGAGCCTTGCGCGAAAGTCATGTAGGCATCAGTATTGCTGATAAGGTTTTCCACTTTTCACCTGCCTGTGATGCCATTCTGGAAGGTAATCAGTTCAATAAATTGCTCCATTTTAAAAGATTATCATCCAAAACGCTTGCTGTCATCCGTTATAGTCTGCTCATCTCTTTCTTTTATAACATGGCCGGGTTGTATTTTGCCGTCCGTGGCATGCTTTCCCCTGTCATTGCTGCCGTTTTAATGCCGGCCAGCTCAGTGACGGTTGTTGCTTTTGTGGTTTTTATGACCAATGTCATTGTGAAAAGGGGACTTGAAAAGAGTGGCAAATAACATAATTTTTCAGTCAGGAAACTGATAATATTTAGTTCAAAACCTTACTTTTGCAAATTGGTTGGAAATATATTTAAAAAAGATTTTCAAAAAGTTAAAATAAAAAAAACAATGGCAAAACAATTCACAATTCAGGAGGCTTTGGATTATCATTCCCTGGGAAGGCCCGGAAAAATAGAGGTTGTCCCCACAAAGTCCACCTGCTGTCAGAAAGACCTTTCTCTCGCATATACACCTGGTGTGGCAGAACCGTGCATGGAAATATACCGCAACCCCGATGATGTATATAAATACACGGCAAAGGGAAATCTGGTAGCTGTCATCTCAGATGGTACAGCAGTTTTAGGGCTTGGCGATATCGGTCCTCTGGCAGGAAAACCTGTCATGGAGGGCAAAGGCCTTCTCTTTAAAATATTTTCTGACATTGATGTATTTGATATTGAGATTGATACGAAAGACCCCGATAAATTTGTCGAGGCATGTAAGCTGATAGCTCCTACTTTCGGAGGTATTAATCTTGAAGACATCAAAGCCCCTGAATGTTTTTATATTGAAGAAAGGCTGAAGAGCGAGTTACAGATACCTGTCATGCATGACGATCAGCATGGCACTGCCATTATTTCCGGAGCAGCTTTAATCAATGCTGTTGAGATTGTAAAAAAGGATCTTTCAAAAGTGAGAGTTGTATTCAACGGAGCTGGAGCAAGTGCAATTTCCTGTGCAAAACATTATGTGGCTCTGGGCATAAAAAAAGAGAACATCATCATGCTCGACAGCAAGGGAGTTTTGAGAAAAGACAGGGATGACCTGAATAAATATAAGCAGGAATTTGCTACTGACATTAACGTCCGGACGCTTGAGGAAGCTATCAGGGATGCTGATATTTTTGTTGGATTGTCGAAAGGGAATGTGCTTACTCAGGATATGATACGTTCAATGGCTTTCGATCCGATTATATTTGCCATGGCGAATCCGGTTCCGGAAATTTCTTATGAAGATGCTATTTCTGCACGAAAATCACTCATCATTGCCACCGGACGTTCCGACTATCCCAATCAGGTGAACAATGTACTTGGGTTCCCGTTTATTTTCCGTGGTGCTTTGGATGTAAGGGCAACCTGCATCAACGACCAGATGAAAGTGGCTGCTACTTATGCACTGGCTGAGCTGGCCAAAATGCCTGTTCCTGAAGAAGTCAATATTGCCTACAATGTTAAAAATCTTTCTTTTGGAAGAGAATACATCATACCAAAACCGTTTGATCCAAGGTTGATCAGCTATGTTTCGGCTGCTGTGGCTAAAGCTGCTATGGACAGTGGAGTGGCACGTAACCCTATTACTGATTTTGAACAATATCAGGATGAGTTGTCGAGAAGGATAGGAAAGAAGAGCAGTTTTATCAGGCAGATACGCTCAAAAGCACGTCAGAATCCCAAACGGGTAGTATTTGCCGAAGCCGATAACTATAAAATTCTGAAAGCAGCTGAGATTGTTTATAATGATAACGTGGCTGTTCCTATCTTGCTTGGTAACAAGGATAAAATTAAGAAACTTATTGAAGAATTCAGGATCGACCTGCCGCAGGAAGTTGAAATTATTGATCCGCGTTCACCGGAAGAATCGGAAAGAAGGAAACAGTTTGCTCAGATGTATTACGAAAAGCGTCAGCGGAGGGGGATTTCTCTGGCAATGGCGAAAGACAGATTACGCCACCGCAACTATTTCGGTCCGTTTCTGGTCGAAACAGGTTTTGCTGATGCCATGATCAGCGGTCTGACTACGCCTTATCCTGATACCATTCGTCCGGCTCTTGAAATTATCGGGAAAAAAGACGACTGCCGCCTGGTTTCCGGAATGTATATCATGGTTACACAAAAAGGCCCTGTATTCTTTGCCGATACAACCATCAACATGAATCCTTCCGCTGAAGATATTGTTGAAATAACACTTCAAACGGTCAAACGCGTGAAGATGTATAACATTGAACCGAGGGTTGCCATCCTGAGTTATTCCAATTTCGGCTCCAACAAAGGAAAAATCCCTCAGGTTACCCGCGAGGCAGTTGAAATATTACACAGAGACTATCCTGATTTAATAGTAGATGGTGAAATGCAGGCCAATTTTGCAGTTAACAATGAATTGCTGAAAGAACATTTTCCATTTTCAAAACTGGTGGATGCTCCGGCCAATACCTTGATTTTTCCATATCTGACAGCCGGAAATATTGCCTACAAACTTGTTCAGGAAATGAGCCAGAGCGAAGCCATAGGCCCCGTAGTCAATGGCCTCAAAAAGTCGGTTCATATTTTGCAATTAGGCAGCTCTGTTAATGAAATTGTCAATATGGTTCAGATTGCTGTCATTGATGCCAACAACAACGAATAGGAGAACCGGAAACTAATGTACGAATATATTAAGGGACAAATCATTTCACTTACACCGGCTTATGTAGTCATTGAAACCGGAGATATCGGTTATAAAATCAATATTTCCTTAAATACTTACGAAGCCTTAACCTCCTTAAAAGAATGTACGCTTCTGCTTCATCTGGCCATCAAAGAGGATGCACATATTTTATATGGCTTTTCAACCGCAGAAGAGCGAGATTTGTTCCGCGACCTGATTTCTGTTTCCGGTATTGGTGGTGGCACGGCAATGGTGGTCCTTTCTTCCCTGAAAACAAATGAAATTATCAATGCAATAATAAGCGGTAATGTATCGTTGTTAAAATCTATTAAAGGTATTGGCCCCAAAACAGCCCAGAGAATGATTGTTGAACTTCAGGATTCGATGAAAAAAACAGGGAAAGACTTGTTTTCACCCCTTGTGTTTACGGATGAAGTATTTGATGAAGCCGTCAGTGCCCTGGTGATGCTGGGTTACAAAAAAGCAGAAGCCGAAAAATCGGTAACTAAAATAATCAGAGAAAACAAACAAAAACTAACAGCTGAGGAGATTATCAAACTATCATTAAAAGGATTGTAAGCGATTGACGTCACCAATGAACAGTAAGATTCTACAAAATACCGTCAGGACAGTTGTTGTTTTGTTTGCAGCAGTAGTTTTTGTTTATGGAATAGGAGGGCCTCACCCCGTTCAGCTTTCTTCCGTAAAAAAGCCACTTGTTCCTGACGATACAGGGAAAAAAGCTGTATTGAAATATCCCGTCAGCAGTTCATTAGATCCGTTGACACCCCGCAAAAGCCACAGTTTCGACCTTTCTATTCCTGATGCCATCGAAACCCACACAGAACTCGATACTTCCCTTTCAAATTACCGTATGTACAATACCATTGGCGGAATCAGGATAGGAGAGGAAAGAGTCATATCGCTGGCCGATTATATCGCCATGCAAAATCGCAACAGTATTCATGATTACTTTAAAGAGCGATCGCAATCACAGAATTTTCTTCAACGTGAAAAAGGATTTGAGCCCAAGATAAATATCAAAACCCCCAAGGTGGTGGAAGATATTATTGGCGGTAATATCGACATTAAGCCCCAGGGAATGGCGGAGCTAAGTTTTTCTTACGACATCAACCGCATATCAAATCCGGCATGGACACTTCAGCAACAAAGAAACTCTCAGTTTAAGTTTGACCAGAAAATCAAGCTAAATGTCAGGGGTAGTATTGGCGACAAAATAGGACTTGGTATAGGTTACGACACGGAAAGCAATTTTGAATTTGATAATGAAATAAAACTCAGGTACGAAGGAAAAGAAGACGATATCGTTAAACTGCTTGAAGCCGGAAATGTGAGTCTTCCAGTTCAGGGTACGCTGATTACCGGTAGTACCAGTCTGTTTGGTGTCAAATCAAAGCTTCAGTTTGGCAAGCTGATGATGACCAATGTATTTTCCCAGCAAAAGAGTGAAAAAAAGGAAATCATCATCGAGAACGGTGCACAGAAGACCACATTCAACATTTCTTCTCTTGAATACGATGCCAACAAACACTTTTTTCTTAATCAGTATTTCAGGAACTATGTTTATGAACAGGCTTTAAAAACCTTACCTGTCATCAACTCACCCATTCAGATTACCCGAGTGGAAGTATGGGTCATTAACCGTACGGCTGATTTTAACAATACCCGCAACCTGGTGGCCTTCATGGATTTGGGTGAGCCACATCCTTACAACAGCAGCAACCTGAATCCCGACAAGGGTGATTTTGTTCTTCCCAAAAGCGATTACCCCGACAATGGGGCTAACACGCTCTTTGAAAATATTGACAAACCTGAATTTCGTTCAAATGCAACCGTTAGTCAGGAGTTGTCCAAACTTTCGACCACATCGGCCAAATTTTACAATGGTCAGGACTATATTAAAATTGACAATGCCCGCAAGCTCAATCCCAACGAATACACCATCAATGACAAGCTGGGATACATCAGCCTCAATCAGCGCCTCGATCCCGGTTATGCCCTTGCTGTTGCTTATGAATATACCTTCAACGGGGTCAGGTATCAGGTAGGCGAATTTTCTCAGGATGTTCCGCCCGACCCAAACAATCCCAATGTTTTATTTGTTAAAATGCTGAAAAGCACCTCTACGCGTACCGACATCCCCATGTGGGATCTCATGATGAAAAATATCTACAGCCTTGGTTCTTCGCAGATTCAACCGAATGAGTTTAAACTCGACATCATTTACGAGGATGATAAAAGCGGTGCCAATCTGAACTATATTCCTGAAAGTGCAGAGCCTCAGCTGAATGGTAAACTGCTTATTCAGGTGCTCAATCTTGATAACCTGAACAGCACCCAGCACAATCAGCCGGATGGTATTTTTGACTTTATTGATGGAATAACCATCAACTCCGGTCGCGGACTTATCATTTTCCCCACACTGGAACCTTTCGGCTCGACACTCAGAAAAAAATTCATAGATCAGAAACTGGCAGATTACTATTGTTTTGATGCCCTTTACGATTCCACACAGGTTCAGGCAGAGCAGCTCAAACAGTTTGATAAATTTTATATCAGAGGGTATTATCTGGGTAGTTCAGGAGCTGAGATTTCCCTCAATGCCATTCAGGTTCCCGAAGGATCGGTCACCGTTTCGGCAGGAGGGATGCAACTTCGTGAAAATATTGATTATACAGTAGATTATACCTTAGGCCGCGTTAAAATTATCAATCAGAGTGTCCTCAACAGCGGACAACCCATTAAGGTAACCTGTGAGAGTAATTCATTATTTACCATTCAGCAAAAGACCCTGATTGGAACCCGGCTGGACTATAAATTTTCTGAAGATTTCTTCCTGGGGGGAACCCTGCTTTACCTGAAAGAAAAACCACTGACACAGAAAGTCAATATAGGAACCGAGCCTCTAAATAACGTGATTTATGGCTTTGACGGAAGTTACCGTACCGATAGCCGCTTTCTGACCAAACTTGTGGACAGAATACCGCTAATCGAGACCAAGGAAATGTCGGAAATTTTAATTACAGGAGAATTTGCTCAAATCATACCCGGCCATCCCAAAGCCATAGGACCTTCAGGAACTTCTTATATTGATGATTTTGAAGGAAGTGAAATACCCTATGACCTCCGGATGGGAAATTACTGGTCATTGGCTTCAACCCCACAGGGGCAACCCATCGAGTTTCCTTACGGGCAATATTCCAACGATCTGCGTAATGGTTACAGACGTGCCAAACTATCATGGTATTCCATTGATGACCTATTCTACAGAGGCACGGCCAATACGCCAAAAAATATTGATACTTTCATGTTGTCGCGCCATCGTATGCGTGAAGTACTTGAAACCGAGCTGTTTCCTTTCAAACAAATGCAGACAGGGATGCCTTCAACACTCAGAACATTCGATCTGGCTTATTTCCCTTCAGAGCGAGGCCCGTATAACTATGACTATGCCAGCCTGGATTATTATGGTAAGCTGAAAAACCCTAAATCCAACTGGGGTGGAATCATGCGTAAAATTGAAACCAATGATTTTGAAGCCGCAAACATTGAATATATCGAATTCTGGCTGCTCGATCCCTATCTCGACAGTGATTTTCAGCCTGATGACGGCAAACTGATCATTCACCTCGGGGATATTTCTGAAGATGTACTCCGTGACGGGGCTAAGTTTTTTGAAAACGGTCTGCCCAAAGATACAAGCAACAAAAAGGTGAACAATACTATCTGGGGAAAAGTTCCTACCATCAATCCTATCAATTATGCCTTCGACAACGATCAGACAGCACGTGATTTTCAGGATGTCGGATTAGACGGACTTTCTGACAACGAAGAATATAATTTCCGTAAAACCGACTTTATTGATAAACTTCCTAACATGGACCCTGGCGCCAAACAATTGATTCTGGACGACCCTTCTGCCGACAATTATCATTTCTTCAGGGGAGATGACCTCGACAATGCCAATGCCGACATCATTGAACGATATAAAAACTACAGAAATACAGAGGGAAATTCACCTATTCCGACCCAGAACCAGCAGTATTCAACCACAGGAACCCTCAGCCCTGATGTAGAAGATGCCAATGGTGATTTTACCCTCAATGAAATTGAAGCTTATTACGAATATGATATTAACCTCCACCCGAATATGACGGTTGGGGAAAACTTTATCGTTGATAAACAGGTAGTTAAGGTTAAGCTACGCAATGGCAGTTATGATGAAGCCGTATGGTATCAGTTTAAAATTCCTATCCGAGCCTATGACAAACGTGTCGGACAGATCAGGGATTTTAAGTCAATACGCTTCATGAGAATGATTCTCACTGATTTTGAAAAAGATGTGGTGCTTAGGTTTGGAAGGCTTCAGCTGGTTCGTGGCGACTGGCGGCAATACCTTTACGATCTGAAGGCTCCCGGTGAGGTAACCGGTCCGGGCGATCCCATTGATTCGACCATTTTCGACATTTCAACCGTTAACATTGAAGCGAACGGGAAACGAGACCCCATTCCCTATGTCTTGCCACCGGGTATTATCCGTGAACAGGACATCAGCACCTACGAACTGCTCGAAGCCAACGAACAATCCCTTAGCTTTTCAACCTGTCTTCCGGATGGTGAAGCACGTGCAGCCTATAAAAATGTTTCTTTCGATGTCAGAACCTATAAAAGGCTCAGAATGTTTGTTCATGCTGAAGCGAAAAAAGGTCAGACACTCAACTATGGCGATCTCTCCCTCTTTATTCGCATGGGCACCGATTTCAGCAGCAATTATTACGAATATGAAATTCCGCTTAAACCAACGCCTTATGGTACCAGCGATGCCGAATTAATCTGGGATACCATCAATGAAATAAACATTTTATTTGAAGAATTTTTCAGGGTCCGGCAACTGAGGGAAACAACACCCGGTTCGAGCCTTATTCTGCCTTTTACTCAGTTCGATAAGGCCAATAAAGGCCGGATAACGGTTTTGGGTAATCCCGACCTCAGCAATGTCAAAGTCATCATGATTGGCGTCAGAAACCCGTCAAAAGACAATAGTTTTGTAAAC
>JAAYUY010000206.1 GCA_012517435.1 Sphingobacteriales bacterium
CCAGTTTTGTTTCATTTTACCCAAGGTGGCAAGGATGTCCTTCGTTTTTCTGAGTTTAAGAATAAAAGAATCATCTCCTTTTTTTATTTTCTCTGAATGATATTCAGCAGGGGTATAATCTGCAACGGCAGCAGCTAAAACAGCAACCTGACATTCAGGAAAATATTTAACGGTTTCCAGATACATTTCTTCAGCGGTTTCAATGCTGATAGTTCTGGCATTTGAGAGCGAAACAGGAAAAGCAAGCGGTCCATGGATGAAAATAACCTCAGCGCCTTTGTCTGAAAAGGCTTCGGCAAGGGCATACCCCATTTTCCCTGATGACCTGTTACCGATAAAGCGTACCGGATCGATGGGTTCATAAGTAGGTCCGGCAGTAATCAGGATTTTTTTCCCTTTCCAGGAAGCAGTCATTCCGACTACTTTAAATGTTTGTTTAAAAAGACTACAATATCTTCGGGTTCAGCCATACGTCCTTCACCGCATAATCCGCTGGCCAGTTCTCCTTCTGTGGCAGGAATAATGATATTTCCCCTTGACTGTAAAATCTCAAGGTTATTTCTGGTCGAAGGATGTTTATACATGTTTAAATCCATTGCAGGTGCCAGAATAACCGGACAGGTGGCTGATAAATAAGTAGTTAACAAAAGGTTATCGGCTATTCCATGAGCCATTTTGGCAAGGGTGTTGGCCGTAGCAGGTGCAACCAGAAAAGCGTCTGCCCATTCGGCAAGCTCAATATGGCTGTTCCATTTACCTGTCTGAGGATCATGACTTTCTGTATAAACAGGGTTTTTCGATAGCGTGGCAAGAGAAAGAGGGGTAATAAAATGATGGCTTTCAGGCGTCATAATTACCTTGACAGCATTTCCTGCCTTAACGAGTAAACGGATGATGTAGGCTGTTTTGTAAGCAGCAATACCGCCACAAACCCCCAGTAATATCTTTTTATCAGAAATCATTTTCCAATAGCTGTTCTTCAGAAATTTCCGGTTTTCTGAAATAGATTTTGCCATTTAAAAACTCATGGGTGGCAATAATGGAAGGTTTTGGGAGCTTTTCGTAATGAACAGCAATTTCCATTTGTTCCCGGTTGTCGTAAACCTCTTCCAGCGAATCGGTACGCGGTGCAAATTCTGCTAATTTGTCAGAAATTTCGTGTTTTTCAAGTACTGCAAGTTGATGAGCCCTTTTTGAAATAATGACTACGCTTTCGTATAAATTTCCCGAAATCTTTGAGATCTTTGTAATATCTCTCGGTACAACTGAAAGCTCGAGATGTTCAAATTTGTTCATCGTTATTTTAACTTTTTTAATTGTTCTGAAGCATTATTAAAGATATTCAACGCCTGTTGGGCATATTTTGTATTCTCAAAATCAGATTTATGATTCTGATAAAAAGCTATCGTTTCCTGAAAACGGTCTGTTTTTTTTGATTCAATACTGTTGACGGCCAGTTTATAATGTGCGTCAAGTGCCAGATAGGCCAGTTCAGGTTTTTCTTCTGTGGCAGGATAATCTTCAATTACTTTGGTGAGTGTCCAGATAGCGGCACGGTAATCTTCAAGCTTGTAATAAAGCCTTGCAACTGAAATGTCTTTTTGTTCAAGCTTTTTGTACAGTTCATCAATATACTTGTTGCACTCTTCCACCTTATCGCTTGACGGGAAACGGTTGATGAAAAACTGCAAGGCTTCGATGGCTGTTTTTGTGGAAGACTGGTCGAGGTAAATGGGGGGTGATTCAAGATAAGTACAGTAAGCATAGTTGAAAAGTGCCTGCTCGGCATATTTTCCGTAGGGATAAGTCTCGTACAGCAGTTTGAAACGTTGGGCAGCCACCAGGTTGTTACCAAGTCCGAAATGGCAGTAAGCATACATATAGGCTATGAGTTCGGCATCACTCGACACCCGGTAGTATGGCAAAATGTCTTCGAGCAGCAAAATAACTTTCTGGTATTCTTCCTTATCAAACAGCTCACGGGCAGTGGCATATTTCAGGTTGATGTCATCACTTTTGAGGATTTTCTGAAACTCACTGCAGGAACTGAAAATGATAAGCACAA
>JAAYUY010000207.1 GCA_012517435.1 Sphingobacteriales bacterium
GGAAAGTTTTTCTTTGACCGTTCCATCGGCATTGACGGTTACCGGAATGAATTCAAATTCAACATTATAATTTTCAGCAACCATTTCAAGGTTTCTGAGAAAATTACCCTGAGCATAAGCTTTGATAAGCTCTGTGACATCTTTAATTATCTGATTTCCTTTTGTTTCCGAATAACTTTCATTGTAAAGTATCATGTCTTTGGCTGAAAAAACCTGAAGGTTGTTTCCCCTTGTATATTTGTTCCCATATTCGATAATCAGGTCAGGATTTTGTTCGGTAAACTGAACAAAGGCAAGGCTTTTCAAGCTTTCTTCCATTTGCTTTTTCAGATTTTCTGCTGCAATATCGAGTTTGACACTTACTTTCAAATCACCATAACTTTGCTCGGTTACAAAGACCCAGTAGTTCTTAATGTTTTCTTTAGATATATCTTTATCAAGGCTGATCATGGCATTGAAATTAGTGGAAGATACCACTTTTCCTGTAGCAAATGGTGCTGATTTTGAAGGATCGGTGGTTCCGATCGGGTAAAGTCCGACTTTAGAATTTTCATAAATACCAACGATTTTGCCTCCATTAATCTGAATATTGTTGGCATCCTGCCACTTTTCAATGATGTAATATGCTTTCTGTTCGACCACATTACCACCGAAAACAGGGACATCCATGCTTCCTTCAGCCTGAGGTTGCTGATTGGGTGCCAACACACTCATATCGACTTTTATTTTTTCAAACAAAGCACGGTAAGTTGTATTTTTATCAGATGTTCTCATGGCTCTGTTGAAGGCATAGGAAAGAGAGCCAACCGAATTGCCTTCTTCATCAAAAGCTTCGTAATTTAACTGGCTTGGAGATGCTCCGCTAAGGACAAACATGGGGGCTATTCCCTGATTGGCTCCTCTCGAAGCATTGCCTTTTGTAATCATTCCACTTTCTTTTGCAGCACTGGTAACAGGGTTGTACCCGGCAGGACACATTTTTTCAAAAGTTCCCCTCGCTTTGGCTATCCCTCTTGTGGCTGTCCCCGAATGGCAGGCATCAAGAATAACGAGCAGGTTACCTGTTTCACCGAGCTTAAGTCTTAATTTGATGAACAGTGAATCCAGCTCATCATCACGTAGGTGTTTTTCTCCTTCATAAACACCCTTTTCATATCTCATATGGGCATCAAAAGGCACCAATGCTTCATCAAATCCATCCATTTCATCTCCGTTGTCATCCATAATCTGCTGGCCGTGTCCTGAATAATGAAAAACCACTACATCTCCCTTCTGTGCTCGTTTTGTCAGATCATTAATGGCTTTCACAATTCCATCTTTGGTAGCTTCTGCATCCTGAATAATTTTTATATCGGTAAACCCCTGAAGTTTCAAAGCATTTGTAATCAGAGGAATATCCTTCTCGGAACTAATGGTTCCCCATCCCCCTTCTTTCGGATATTTTCCAACAGCAACTACAAGGGCTAGTTTATTTTGTGCCAATACCAGATTTGACATTAAGATACCGGCAATCAGCAGGATAACAAGATTTAACCTTTTCATTTTTTTTAATTTTAATACCAAAGAGTTTCTTTTAAGATATTTTCATCTCCTGAAAGATAATGACGCATGGTCTGAACATTTTCAATATTGTCGTTGGGCTTTAACAAATAAAAGTCAACCACTCCGGCAATACCGCAAATTCTCATAACAGCACCGAAATATTTCAGTTGTTCGGTTTTCCACATATTAACGAAATCCTTATTGACAATTCCTGCAGCGATAAGATAGTAGTTTGAATAGGAAGGAGAAGAAGGTGAGTTAGAGGCTTTGTTCAGAGGTGCACTGCTGTATTTATTCCCCTGGTATTTGTAATATTTGTTTTCATTAAGAGATACAAGCAGGTTGGGTTGTTTTTCGACTAAACTCATTTTGGTTATCTGATCCATTACATACAGACCAATATCCTCCAATTGCTGATCTAATAATTCGCCAGCAGTAATGCTGACTTTTTTTACGGTACTTCCTGATTTTAAGGTCAATACAACCGAAGCACCGGGTAGCACTTTTTCAAATTCACCAAGAACCTCTTCCACACTTCTGACTTCGACATTGCCGACATGTGTAATACCCCATCCCATGTATTGATTAAAGATAGTGGCTGCCGGTGAATTTGGTATTATACCTGAAATAACAGGTATTGAATCAGACAACACGTAATCATAGGTACTTTTGCTGATGTATCTGTAATTTGATTTTTGGGAGATTTCAAGGCCGAAATAGGCTCTTCTGACCCTTCCATTGTTGTTAATGATATCATTGACAACTCTTTCTGCAATTTTAGCCTCAAGGGCAAAATTTATTTGAGACTGGATAACCTGTTCACCTGTCGGAGAAGTGGCATAAGCTATTTTGGTGTTGACCCCGGCTACTTTGCCGGCCTGATCTACCAGAGGCCCGCCACTGTTACCCCAAATAATGGTGGCAGTTGTTTGAAGGAATCCGAATTTTCCTGTATAACCACCTCTGACCCTGTTTTTGGCACTGATAATACCACTCGAAACAGAATAGGGAAATTCTCCAAGCGGGTTGCCAATGGCATAAACAGATTCGCCAATACGTGGTTCTGTTTTTTTGAAGTCGAGGGTGGTAATTTCTGCCCCCGGCTGTGTGATAAACTCAAGAACAGCAATATCATAAAATGAATCTCCTCCGAGAATTCTGACATCATAAGCTTTTCCGCTGATGCTGTAAACCTTGATGCTCCCTCTTTCATCTGAGGCATCCTGTACCACGTGAGCATTGGTAATAATGTATTTTTTACCGTTTCTGGTAATTACAAAACCGGAACCCGAACCTTTTGCTCCATCGAGGCGAAGGGCATGGTCGTAGGCCATATCCACGTTGTTATCTCCGCGATAACCAAGAGTTTTATTGGCATAATCCATTTTATAAACAGCTACAGTTACCACTGCACTCAGCGCATTCTCGAGCATATCGGAAACTGTCTGAGCATGAAGTGAGATGGTGATGAAGATGGCTGTCAATATTGCTGATATCTTTTTCATAATTTTGATTTTTTAGCTTTTTTACACTTCGGGCACTGCAGGAATAACCTATTCATCTGCAGTGCCCGTCAAAAGTGTAGTTTAGTAAAGGGTTACATTCCATTCCTGGTTGTCGCAGGATTTGGTCTGCGGTCCCCAGGTAAGTTTGCTTCCGTCATCAAAGAGAGCTTCTGCATAAACTTTTGTGCTGCCGCCTGAAACGGTTACAGAACCTTTACCCCATGGTGCAACATATCCCTGCAGTACATTATTGACATAGCAGTCAATGTAGTAGTTAGTCCAGTTGTCAAAAGTAATGTAACAGCTTCCACCACGTGTGGCTGTTCCACCTTTTGTAGCTGGGCGAACTGCTTCAGGAGCTTTTGTTGCACTGTTCAAAGGTTTTTCAACGGCAGTACCTCTTGAGGCAGCTGCTTTGGTTGATGACATCTGATCTGTGAGTGGGAGTACTTGAGCGTACAGAAATCCACTTACTAAGAAACCTGCGAATAAGGTTAAGAAAACTTTTTTCATTGCATTAAAATTTATTGGTTAATAAAATAGTTCCTAATTACAAAAATAGTTAATAGCATCTTCCACAACAGTCAATCCCTTAAAATATGCTTTTTTCATATAATAACAACCTTCTGTTGTATTTTCCATTTCCAGATAAAGGCGGCCTTTGTTGTAAATGGCCACAAGATAATTGCTGTCAAGATCGATGGCTTTGTTGTACAAATTCATTGCTTCCTCAAACTTTCCGATTCTGACATTCATCATAGCCAGATTGTTGTAGTACACCGGCATGGGTTTAATTGAAATTGCTTTACTATAATCGGTTAATGCCTGTTCGTTATTGCCAAGTTCATCCTGAGTCAATCCTCTTCTGAAATAGGCATCCGCAAAATCAGGCCTCTGTTCTATTGCTAAGCTAAAGTAGTAAAGAGCACTGTCGTATGAACGTTCACTGAATTTTTCCATTCCCTTGCTGAAGTATATGTCGGCTTTGTCCTGACTAAAGGCTGGTGTTATGCTGGCGGTGATCAATATGCTGACTGTGGTTAACATCATGGTTCTAAATTTTCTCATCTTTTCTCTTTTTTTCATTTTGATTGTTAAATACCACATCTTTCAAAAAGGTAAATTTATTGTTTTAAGATTTTTAAAATTGATTCAGCCTGTGCTGAATATGGGTTCTTTTCAACTGTAAGTTTCTGAAACTCCAGAATAGCCTGTTCAATATTTTCAAGCTTTAAACAGGCCATTCCTGCATACCAGATACTTGGGTAATAAAATTTGAATGAAGGTTCAGCCTGGAGTTTTAAAAGCAAACTCAATGCAGATTTGTTTTTATCTAAAGAGAGTAGAGTCATGGCATAGTAAAACTGAGCTTCTTTTATATCCTTTAGATTTTTCAATAACTCTTCTGCTTTCAAATAGTCTTGCTGATCGTAGTAGTACATTGCCCTTTCAAAACTATCCACCGGGATTTCTCCCCTGCTTTTGGGGAATACTTTGTTGGGATATTGGGTGTAGTAGTCATTATATGCATTCATTGCAAGCAGTTTCATGCGTTCACCGGCAGGTTTCTGCGGCTCAACAGGTTTATTAGCAGATTGTGAAGTATCTTTTGGTGAAATCAGATTGGAATCGGTTTGTTGTTCCTGAGCCAAAAATTCTTTATGTTTTTGTGTTTGCTGAATTTTTATAATAACAGAAATGCCCACTACTACGAAAAGGACGATAGCAGCAGCAATAGCCAAATAAGTAGACAGTTTTCTGCCTGAAAGCAAGGTTTTTTCCTGTAAATCAATTTCTTTGAATTTTTCACGGAGATAATCTTCTGAAGCAGCTTTAATTCCTTTAACGATACTAAGGTAGATTTCAAAATCTGCTTTTAATTCCGGGTCTTCCGACAGTTTTTTATCGAAAGATTCTTTTTCACTTTCGCTAAGTTCGCCTCGGATATAACTGTCAAAAAGTTCAATATTGCTGTTTGTTTCTTCCATGAAATTAAAATTCAGACTTAAATACCATGTTTAATTGGTTTGTAAATTAATTCTGCTGAAATTTTTTAGCACAGCCTCCTTAAGTTTTTGAAAACAATTGTATTTACTGCTTTTTGCACTGTCAACATTGGTATAATTCAGCTCAAAGGCTATCGTTTCCATGCTTTTTTTCTCATAATAAAATGCATATAGCAGTTTAAAACATTTCTCCCCAATCCGTTTTAATTCCTGTCGTATTAATTCCTCGTTTTCATTCATTTCCATCTTTGAAAACAAATCAGCATCCTTATCCTGATAGGTATTTTCCAGATGTTCAGGCATTCTGACTTCATGCTGTTTTTTACGTATTTCTTTACCTATCAGATGAATTCCTATTTCAAACAAATAGGTTTTTGGCTTACAGGTAAATTGTGTTAATCGTCCTTCTACTATATTGTTTCTGAATGCCAATACAGCATCCTGATAAATTTCTTTGAGAATTTCATGGTCTAATCCATATTTTTTATAAGCATAAGCAATAAATGAATTACGGTTTTCTGTATAAAACCTTATTAAAACTTTTTCATTACCGTTCCTGATTTCCTCCAAAAGTTTCTGAGGATTCATATTTTCGATATACTTATTTTAAGCAAAGATACAAATTTAGAATAATCCTAAAATAATATTTTTCTATTCATTTTCCCAATAAAATTCCATTTCCTGCTGATTTTCTTTTCTGGGCGTTTTTATTTTCTCCTTAAGCTCTGTTTTTTTTATTGATTCACTTCTTTTGAATGCCTCTTTCGCTTTAGTTTGTTCATATTTAAGCTTATAGTCATCAACAGTACCGGTCATGTTCACATAAATGTTGATGCCTCCATTGCTGCTTTTCTCAGAAGCTTCAAATTCTGTTATATTCCGGTTATATCTTTTGAAAAATAAATCCGTAAGATTTACTTTAAAATAGTAATCTATATGATTATCAAAAGTATGCGTGCCAGACAATGCAATATTGAAAGCCGTGTTTGAAACATTCATATATGGAATGGTTATAACTCTTTCTTTAATTAAAATGGTATTTTCAAGCTTGTCAAACTTAACATCTTCAAGCTTTTTCATCCTGACAAAACCAAAAAGGTCTTTTAATGGCTCAAAATTCCTGATATTACCATTACTTACAACCACATCTGCCAGACAAAACAAACTTGCTTCATCCGGGATAAACAAATAATCAAATTTCAAACTAAATTGAAGGTTCCCGTCAGTAATTCCGCTTAAATGCCTGTCTGTAATGTAATCCTGATCAAAATTATCCATTTCCCTGAAAATTTCTTTGATTTCCATATCCGAAACATGAACAATTCCATCTATCTGAAATTTATCATTGCCGGAAGGGAAAATTTTTCCATAGCCACTCAGTTTTCCTTTTGCAGTGGTCAATCTTGCATCCGAAACGCTTATTTCATTATCTAAATATTTAAGTCTGGCTTTTACATTTTCTGCTGTAAAATTCTGATATTTGAGTCTAACTACTTCAATATCTGCAAGATATAATATTTTCTCAGGAAAAACTACGGATTTATAGCCTTCACTTTGGTCATTATTACCAGATGATTCTGATTTCAGATATTTGTCAAGTGTCAGAGAGCCGGCATTTAGTTTTATATTGAAAGCAGCAGGTTTTCCTGAGCTGTCGAGTAAACTTAAATAATTTTGTATTTTTCCACTCATTTTAAAATCAGTCTGGTCGAAAATTCCACTCAAACTATTGATTATTAAAATCCTGGAATTATTCTCTTCGGTATTGACTGTTCCTGTAAGTTTTTTTATATCATAGTCATCATATCTGAAGCTGAATTCTTTTAATGTAAGCTTGATTCGGATATCGCTCTGATTGAAATTAAGAGACTTCAGGCTGTCCATATATCCATTAACCTTAATGTTAAAATCAAGCTTTCCCGAAATGTTTTTGAATTCATCCAAACCACCTAATAATGCTAATAAATCCGGTTCAAGCGTTGACTGACATTCCATTCGAATAAAAGGATGTATCAGATCATCAGCTGATAATTTCAAATTCAAACTGGTGTTCTGATGAAATACCTCTGCCCTGTCAACTGTCAGCCGTCCGTTTTTATGATTGGCAAAACCAGCATTTGAAAAATTCCCTGACAGGTTTATTTTGTTGAATAATATATCTTTATCAATAATTCTGACAGCAGCATCTGCTAAATTGAAATTAATTTTGATTTCAGGTAAAACAGTATCCGAAATCATCCCTTTTATAGTGGATTTAAAGGAGACTTTCCCGTTAAATTCAAAGTTTGAGAGTGTATCTTTGTCTTTAACCGGAAGAATTCGAATAGCTTCAGCTAAGTTAATGTTATCAGAATTGAGTTTTAAATCAAGAAACATTTTTTCACGACTCTTTAATTGACCGGAAAGAAGCCATGAGGTTTCATCAAGGTTTGCCGTAAAATGATTGATTTTATAAAGATTTTGTGAAGTATTTACCTGAATATCAGCATTCATTGCTATTGGAGTATTGTTGAAAATCCGGATTGAATCGACATAAAAGCTGATGATTTCACCATTTAACTTTGAAACCATATTAAACTCTTCAGATTGAAGTTTTCCTTTCAGTTGTAGTTTTTCAAAATTACCTTTAAACGATGTGTGATCTTTCTCAGATAAAAAATTCAGTCTGGTATTTTTCAAAATTATTTTATTTAAGTCAAGGTCAAAATCACCGGATTTTTGATCTGAACTGGTCAGGACATTAAAATTGGTGATGCCATTCTGGTCGATATATGCTTGAATGGCAACCTCATCGATCTCAAGTTTTTCAACAATGAAATTTTTCCTGAAAAAAGACCAGAAATCGAGCTGTAGGTATAATTTATTTATTGTAATTAGCGGTTTATTTCCCGATTGGGGATTTTCATAAATAATGACATCTTTTGCCAGAATAGCGATATTTGGAAAATTACGAAAAGGAGATATATGAGCCGTACCAATCTGATAAGGAGACGAAATATAATTCTTTAACTGCTTATTGAGTATTTTGGCAAAATCTTCCTGAAAAGTCAGTAAATATAGAAAAAAAACTGAAGAAAGAGACAAGAGGGCTATCAGGGAAAGCAGCAAAGTATTTACTTTTCTGTACGTCATTTTCTGTTTGTTTGATGCAAATAAACTGCAAAAATTCTGAATTATTTCAGTGCGTTATTCACATTAGCGGAAATCAGGAAATTTTCTTTAGAAATTCATGTTTTGATAATTATTATTTACCTGAAATACAATACTTTACTTAAAGAGATATGAAAGTGATATTGGAGAAAGTGGTGTGAAGGAAGTGGGCGCTACAGGATTCGAACCTGTGACCTTCTGCTTGTAAGGCAGACGCTCTAAACCAACTGAGCTAAGCGCCCTGAAAACAATCTTTTTCGGTCGTATTACCTATCGTAATGACGCTGCAAAGATAGAATCCTTATTTGAATACCTGCTATCTGTTTAGCTAAATTTTTTATTTATCCTTACCTTATTCATTATCAATAGGCTACAATTTTAATTTCGATAAATTTATAGCCGGGAATTTCATCCTGCTTACCTGTGAAGCATACCGCTATGGTAGATTACTACAATATAAACATTATTTCCCTTTTATACTATTGTCGTGTATTTTTGAATGAAAATAAAAGTTTCTTTGAATGATAAATTATCAACAAAAGAAGTACTGGAAACTAATTTTACTGAATTTTGCCATACTTATTTCCATTGGATCGCTTGTTTATACCCGCTATTTGGTTGAAGACCTGAAAAAAGACCAGTACAAAACTGTTTCACTTCTGGCAGATGCCTATACAGAATTAATAAGCAGTTTTACTGATCCTGAAAGCGTTCACGACATTTCTTTTTTGTTTAGAATCATAATGTCGAACGAAAACATACCTGTTATACTGGCAGATACCAACGACAATATTCTTGAGTTCAGAAACCTTGATTCATCAATTGTTTTAAAAGATTCGACCTATCTGAAACGCCAGCTTGCAAGCATGAAAAAACAATATCCACCTATTCCGATTACCTTTTCGAATCATCAGGTTCAGCTCATCTATTATAAAAATTCAAAACTCATTACCCAACTTACAATTTATCCTTATGTTCAATTGTTTTTGGTCATTTTATTCGTTTTAGTTTCCTATTTTGCATTCAATTCATCCAGAAAATATGAGCAAAACAAGGTTTGGAGCGGGATGTCAAGAGAAACGGCCCATCAGCTTGGTACCCCTGTCTCATCGCTTATCGCACTCAAGGAAAACATTAAATTATCAGGAGGAGTTATTAGTGCCGAATTGCTGGATGAATTTGAAAAAGATACTAAACGTCTCGAATTAATCACCGACAGGTTTTCAAAAATCGGGTCTATCCCAAAACCTGAAATAAGGAATATTTATGAACTGATAACAGAATCTGTCAATTATCTTAAGCCAAGACTCTCAAAAAGAGTGAAAATAGTTTTTGAACCTGAAATCAATAAAGAAATCACTGCCCCTGTCATTCCTTCACTGTTTGACTGGGTCATTGAAAACTTATGTAAAAATGCCATCAATGCAATAGAAGGTAACGGGGAGATAAAAATCAACATTACTGAAAATCAGAAAAACGTATTCATTGATATCAGCGATACGGGAAAAGGAATTCCCAAATCAAAATTCCGCACAATTTTTAAAGCCGGCTATACAACAAGTCAGCGGGGATGGGGTTTGGGTCTTTCTTTAAGCAAACGCATCATTGAAATGTTTCACAAAGGAAAAATCTTCGTAAAGGATTCAGTGCTTGGCAAAGGAACAACCTTCAGGATTGTTTTACGAAAAAAGCCCTTCAGACCATTAAAATGATTAATGTCAGGTTGTTAAATATTGAACTTATCCTATATTTGCTCCCTTTTGTTTTTATTTTTGTGTTTCATTCAAAAAATACATCATGATGAAATTTACCCGCCTGTTTGATATCCTTGAATATCAGAAAAGTTATGACAAAGAGATTTCCATTTGTTCAAAAGTAAACGGGAAATGGACACCTGTTTCGTCATCCGATTACATTTTGCAAGCAAATTATTTCAGTTATGGTCTGCTTGCCCTTGGAATAAAGCGTGGCGATAAAATAGCCACTATCACCAACAGCCGTCCGGAATGGAACATTGCTGATATGGGAATCATGCAGATAGGTGCAATTCACATTCCTATTTATCCAAACATCACGGAAGAAGAATATGACTACATCCTTCGTCATTCAGAAAGTAAATATGTCTTTATATCGTCTGATGCCATTTATTCGAGAATCAGAAAAACCTATGAAGAATCCGGATCAATATCAGCTATTTACAGTTTTGAAAAAATAAATGGTATCGATAAACTCTGGACTGAAATATTAGAACTTGGTAAAAACAACCAGGTACCTGAAAAACTGGAAGAAATCAAATCATCCATACAACCTGATGATGTTGCTACCATCATCTATACCTCAGGAACAACCGGAAAGCCAAAGGGAGTAATGCTTTCACACAATAACATTATCAGCAATGTAAAAGCCTGCCGGCCGAATTTTCCCATTGATGAAACCTCAAGAATATTATCCTATCTGCCTGTTTGCCATGTTTATGAAAGAATGGTGCAATATGTTTTTCAATATGCAGGATGTTCGATTTATTATGTCGAAAATATGGGTACCATTGTAGATAACATTCAGGAAATCAAGCCTCATGCATTTACAACGGTTCCCCGCTTACTCGAAAAGGTTTACGACAGAATCATGTTTAAGGGACGCAACCTGAAAGGCATAAAGAAAGCTATCTTTTTCTGGGCAGTTAAACTTGGTGATCAATATAAGGAAGTCGGTAATTCAGCATGGTATCTTTTCAAACTTAAAATTGCAGATAAACTGGTTTTCAGTAAATGGAGAGCCGCTTTTGGAAATGAGATTTTATTCATCGTTTCGGGTGGGGCTGCCCTTCAGGAAAGACTTGCAAGAATATTCTGGGCTGCAGGTGTTCCTGTTCTCGAGGGCTATGGTATGACAGAATCTTCTCCCGTCATTGCTGTCAATGAACTAAAACGGGAAAAACTCAGGTTTGGAACAGTTGGGGTTCCATTAAACAACATTGAAGTTAAAATTGCTGAGGATGGCGAAATACTGACGCGTGGTCCTCATGTGATGAAAGGCTATTACAAGGCTCCCGAGCTGACAGATGAAGTCATTGATGATGAAGGCTGGTTGCACACTGGCGATTTGGGTATTTTGGTAGATGGTAAATTTCTCAAGATTACCGGACGTAAAAAGTCAATGTTCAAAACTTCGATGGGAAAATACATCATTCCTGAACTTATGGAGACCAAGCTGAGAGAATCAAAATTCATCGAACAATGTATGATACTCGGTGAAAATCAGAAGTTTGTTGCGGCAATTATCAGCCCTGATTTTCAATATTTAAAAAACTGGTGTAACATTAAAGGACATGGGTTTGGGAACAAAATAAATGTTGTTAAAAATCCTGAAGTCAGAAAGCGTTTTCAGAAAGAAATAGACTATTACAATCAGTTTTTCAATCCACATGAGCAAATTATCAAATTTGAACTGGTTCCTGATGAATGGGCAGTCGAAACAGGGGAACTTACCCCTACCCTAAAAGTCAAACGAAGTGTGATAGAAAAAAAATATGAAGATGCGATTAAAAAGCTTTTTAAATAATCGTGTTATTGCAAAAATCCCTGCCTTCTGATTGCTTTCAGGAATTCTTCCGAAAAAAATTCGTTGTCTTTTTTAGTATATCTCTTTTCCGTAAAAACCTGAGCCAGTGATTCAAGCTGATGCTCATCAACAAATTGCTGATAAATTCCCATACTTTCTTTTAAAGAATAAATCATGTCAATATCGTGGGGAGTATAGTCCTTATAGGTATTCTGATGAATAATTCCTTCCATGGGCAGTCTGTCAGTGAGTCCGGGTTGTTCATCAGGATAGCCAAGCACGACAGTCGTTACAGGCACAACAAGTTGAGGAAGTTTTAAAACATCAATAATTTTGTTTGCCATATAGGTCGTAGTACCTAAATAACAGATGCCTAATCCGTTTTCTTCTGCTTCAATGCAAACATTCTGGGCAGCGAGAAGTGCATCGATGGCAGCAGTAAAAAAAGAAAGGAAATTATTGTATCCGGGTTCAGCTTTCCTGAGCCGGCACCATCGGCTAAATCTGTTAAAATCGGCACAAAAAGTCAGAACAACAGGAGCCTCCAGTACCATGTTCTGTTTAAAATGACACTCCCAGAGTTGTTTTTTTAAATCCTCATCTTTTGTAACAATGATGGAATATACCTGCATGTTTCCTGTTGTCGAGGCTCTTGAGCCGGCTTCGAGTATGTTTTTTAATAAATCTTCAGGGATAGGATCTGATTTGTATTTACGGATACTTCGATGCGAAAATATTGCTTTGTTCATGCGTTTGTTTTTGTTTTATTTCCGGTTCAAAAATCAGAATTTATTCCTGATTAAGCATTTCAATCAGATATTTTTCTGCGCTTTCCTTTTCATTTGCATCGAACCATCTGATGCTGCTATCTTTTCTGAACCATGTCATCTGTCTTTTTGCATAATTGCGGCTATGCTGTTTAAAAAGTTTAATCGCTTCCGGTAAACTTGTTTTATTCTCCATGTAATCAAAAAACTCCTGATAACCAATTGTTTTTAATGCCGGTAAATCCTTCCATTGATATAGAAATTTAACTTCTTCAAGCAATCCCTGTTGAAGCATCTGCTCACATCTTTCATCAATTTTTGCATAAAGAATATTTGTCGGCAAATAAAAACCTGTTTTCAAAATATTGAAGTTTCTTTTCTGAGGAGCCTTTTGCCGGAAATAGGAAAAAGGTTTCCCTGTCGAAATGCAGACCTCAAGTGCACGGATAATACGCCTTGGATTGTTTTTATCCACTTCATTAAAATATTGATTATCAAGATTTTTAAGTTTTTCAAGCAAAACATTTATTCCATCATTTTGAAGCTCCTCAACCAACTGTTTCCTGATTGCAGGGTCTGTCTCGGGGATTTTGTCGAGGCCTTCAGAAATAGCTTTGGCAAAAAGGCCGGATCCACCAACAATGATAGGTACACGGCTTTCCCTGAAAAGTTTTTCAATGATTTTAAGAGCATCCTCTTCAAAATCTGCAACAGTGTATGGCTGATGAACCGATAAAGAATTGATGAAATGATGTTTAATTTCATTCAGCTGATTAGTTGTCGGTTTTGCAGTACCAATATTTAACTCCCGGTAAAACTGCCTGGAATCGCAGGAAATTATTTCACCGTTAACCTTTTTAGAAAATGAAATTGAAAAATCGGTTTTACCGGTGGCGGTAGGGCCTAATATAAAAACTGCCGTCAGACCGGGCATTCCATTTAATTAGTATTTATATTCATCATCTTCAAAGTCGGAATAATCTTCAAAATCTTCATCAGTAAAATCTGAGTCAAAGCCAAGCTCATCATCGAACATTTCTTCGTTGCTTTGCATCAGTTCCCGCATAAGTTCCATATCCTCAGGGCTTAGATCTTCAAGATTAAATCCTGATCCATCTTCGGGTTTAGGAGGTTCTCCGATGGATTCAACAACAGCAGGATATTTTGCTCCTTCTTTTTCTTTCATGTTGGTTTGAATCGCCTCGATATCGAAAGTCCACATGTTCAGAAAATCATATATATACGTCAGTTTATCTTCCGTTGTTTTAATAACATCCCGTATTCTGACATTTTTCATGAGTGTACATTCCCCATCCTTTTGCATATCAGAAAGACATATTTCAATCATATCTTTTCTGTTCTCATAATTCAGATAAAAAGATGCAAACTCTCCGGGGTCGAATTCATAGGCTTTTAGGATGAAGTGATGCAACTGTGCCAGATTGTAAGTATCGGGTATTTCCATTACACGGTAAACATGCGGATTGCTTTTCAGTGATACTTTAAGTTTTACTACTCCCATAAAAAATTCCTTATTTGTTGCTGTTTTTCATTGTTTAGAAGTGACTCCAAAAATAATTTGTGTTAAGAATTAATCAACCGGATAAAGACCTAATTTTTCAGCAAAATTAATCATAAATCTATAGGCTTCTTCAAAATTATTGTTAATTGTACCTTCCAGAATAGCCTCTTTAACGGCTTCCTTGATCATTCCTACTTCCTTTGATGGTTTTAACCCGAATGTCTTCATGATTAACTCGCCTTTTACAGGGTTTTCCCAGTTTCTTAGTCTGTCTTTTTCCTGTACCAAAAGGATTTTCTCTGCTACTTCATCAAATTTTGAGCGGTAATTGCTGACCTTGTACGGATTTTTCGAAGTAATGTCGGCTTTACATAAAAGCAACAGTTCATCAAGATCCTGCCCTGCCTCAACAATTAACCTTCTGAATGCAGAATCTGTTACTTCCTCCTTGGTCAATGCGATAGGACGTAAATGCAAAAAGACAAGTTTTTTAACAAATTTCAGCTTTTCATTCAATGGTAGCCTGAATCTTCTGAAAATATCGGTAACCATTTTTGACCCAACCACCTCATGTCCGTGAAAAGTCCATCCGTTTTCTTCATCATATTGTTTGGTTTGTGGTTTTCCGATGTCGTGCAGCAAAGCTGCCCAGCGAAGCCATAGGTTATCTGAGGTTTCAGCCACATTGTCGAGCACCTGAAGGGTATGAAGAAAATTATCCTTATGTGATTTATTATCAACGGTTTCCGTTCCTTTCAAATCTACCAGTTCGGGAAAAATCAACTGCAAAATACCTGTTTCATACATCAATAAAAATCCTGTAGAAGGAAGATTTGCTGAAATTATTTTATTCAGCTCATCGCTTATCCGCTCAGGTGAAACAATCTGTAATCTTTGAACATTTCTGCAGATAGAATCGAAAGTCGCCTGCTCAATTCTGAAATTCAACTGGGTAGCAAATCGTATTGCCCTCATCATTCTTAAAGGATCATCAGAAAAAGTCTGATCAGGGTCGGAAGGGGTTCGTAAAATTTTATCTTCAAGGTCGTCAAGGCCATGAAAAAGGTCAATCAACTCAAGAAAATCTTCCTTGTTCAGACTGACGGCAAGTGCATTTACTGTAAAATCCCTCCTGCTTAAATCGTCTTCAAAACTACCTTCCGAAACCAGCGGATTTCGTGAGTCCTGCAGGTACGATTCTTTTCTTGCTCCGACAAATTCAATTTCGTAGCCTGCAGTTTTCAGGTTGACCGTTCCGAAATTTTTAAAAAAAACTATTTCAGGATTTTTACCTGTTTTTGAGGCAAAATGTCTGGCGAATTCAAAGACATTTCCCATGATCATAAAATCAATATCTTTGGATTTGATGCCGAGCAACATATTGCGTACCCAACCACCAACAATATATATTTTTTCCTGACGCTCTTCAGCGGTTTCTTTCAGCAGCCTGAAAATCCTGCCATACCGAACGGCTTTGGAAATATTTTCAAAGTTTAGAGTCAAGGAATAATTTTAAATGTAGAAACTTACTTATTTTTTCACCTGAGAAGCTCTCTGACGTTGTTGCTTCTGCAGTTCTTCGAGTCGCTGCTGCCATTTGCTGGCAGGTTTTGACGACTTTTTCTTTTTGTTTTCCTCAATCTTCTTCCTGAGCTTTTCTTCATTGATGGCCAGCTTGAAAAGATATTGCTGTCCAAAAGTGAAAATGTTGGCTAAAAAGTAATAATAGCTCAATCCTGCAGAGTAATTATTGAAAAACCCAAGAAACATAATCGGCATGATGTATTGAAGAATCTGCATCTGTTTGGCCATGGCATCATTGCTTGTTCCCATCATTTTTGAATTCATACGGGTATAAATCAAGGTCGAAATGGTCATCAGGATGGTGAATAAGCTGACATGGTCGCCATAGAACGGAATAGAAAAATTATTTGGAAAGTTCCAGATAGAATCATAAGTGGAAAGGTCTTTTGCCCAAAGGAAAGATTCCTGCCGCAACTCAATCGAGGCAGGGAAAAACCTGAAAAGAGCGATGAGTACCGGCATCTGAAGCAACATAGGTAAACATCCGCCCATCGGGCTGACTCCTGCACTCCTGTACAATTTCATGGTTTCGGTCTGTAATTTTGCCGGATCTTTCCCGACCTTTTCTTTGATGGCATCAATTTCGGGTTTTAATACACGCATTTTGGCAGTAGAAAGGTAGGAACGATAAGTCAGAGGAAGCAATACAATCTTGATGATAATGGTTAAAAGCAAGATAATCAGACCGAAATTTCCTATAGCGTTTGAAAGTATGTTAAAGGTAGGAATAACAATTCCAACGTTTATCCAGCGGATAATTCCTTTTCCGAGATTGATTTGATTTTCAAGCTTTAGGTTGTACTTCGCCAGCGTTTTAAAATGATTGGGGGCAAAGAGAAAACTAAGGTTGTAAGTTTGTTTGGGCTGATGTGTAAAAGCCATACTTAGTGTTGCTTCCATTTTTCGCTGGTAAAGGGAATCTCCGGTAATGCTTTCAGTTTTCACCAATCCTCTTAAAAAACCATCCTTATTAATTAATGTCTGTGTGAAAAAATGTTGTTTAAAAGCCACCCATTCAATTTTACCAACCGAGATATCCTGCTTAACGTCTTTATTTTCAGTTAGTTTGAGTGGTTTTTCATTGACATAGCGATAATGAATGGTCGGAGCTGTACCAAGAATTTTATTATTGGCATTACTTCTTTCGGTTTGCCTGATTTTCCCGTACCAATTCATGTCTATGTAAGAAATAGTGCGGGGAATAATTTTATCCAGCCCGTTCATTTCGATTTTAAAATCAAGCATGTAATTGTTGGGTTGCAGCGTGTAAATGTGGTCGATGTAAGAATTGCTGTCAACTTTTAACCTAAAAACGAGTTGTTTATTATTGCTGTTTGTATCTGCTCTGATGAGTTCAAAATTGAGCATGCTTGTGTTTACGACCTGATTCTGAAAGATAAACTGATAGCCAAAATCTCCGTCCATGCTGTCCATCAGAATCAAAGGTGTTTTGTTAAAAGTTTTATATTTTTTAAGTTCAACATAAACTATTTTTGCTCCTTTGGAAGAAAATTTAAGCTTAAGAAGTTCATTTTCAAGCGTCAGAATATCTGATTTATCAGAAACAAGTTTTTTTAGCGGTTCGGGTAATACGGTTTCCTTTGAAGTATCTGTCTTCGTAACGAAGCTGTCAGCTTTATTTTGTAAGGCAATGGATTCTTTAGCTTTGGCGATAGAATCCTGAACAGCAATAATGGAATCATTTGCACGTTTCCTTGCTTCAATCTCGGCCTGAGAAGGTTTGTTGATGTAATAAAAAAATACAAGCACAACAGTGATAAGTGCGAAGCCAATCAGCGAATTACGGTCCATTAAAAATTTTTTTTGAACCGCAAAAATAAGGCTTCTCTGTTAAGCAGACTGTTATTGACTAATTAAAATTTATTTATTTCCGCCTGCATACAGTTTTTGAAATGCCTTGGTATCTTTTAAAAAAATTATTTATTGCAATTTTTCATAAAATTATACCTTTACAGTTTGAAAAAATCATTTTAGTAAATCAAAAAATGGCATTTTAATATTTCTTTTCATGGAAGATAGATGGAAGAATAAAAAAATACTGATAGTTGAAGACAACACTTCAAATTACAGATTACTTGAAGCCATTTTAAGATCGAAAAAAATTGAATTTGATTGGGTAACGGACGGATTGCAGGCCATGCAGGCAATTCAGAATAATAAATATGATTTGATAATCATGGACATTCAGCTCCCGGAACTTGACGGTTTTGAAGTAACCCAAAAGGTCAGGGAGTTTGACAAAGACGTTCCCATTATTGCCATTACTGCCTTTGCCATGTTTACTTCAAAAAGCAAATGCATGGAATATGGATGTAATGATTTTATAATCAAACCCTTCAGATCATCCGCACTGCTGCCTTTATTAAACAAATACCTGTAATTAAAATCACAAATAAAAATTCAGTTGGCTCTGATAGGATCAGATATAGGTTTTGCACGTAAACTGCTTGAAAACGGGGAAATTATTGCCATTCCGACCGAAACAGTATATGGACTTGCAGGCAATGCCCTGAATGTTGATGCCATCATTAATATTTTTAAAGTTAAAAACCGGCCTTTTTTTGACCCATTAATACTTCATATTGGCAAGCAAGAAGATATTGAAAAATACGGCACTGATATTCCAGCTGTCCTTTTTCAGCTTGCAGAACGTTTCTGGCCGGGGCCACTGAGCCTCATCGTCAAAAAGAATGAAATAATCCCCGATATAGTAACCAGCGGATTGCCAACAGTTGCTATCAGGATGCCGGATAACAAACTGACGCTTTCATTGTTAAATAAGATTTCTTTTCCTCTTGCCGCTCCGAGTGCCAATAAATTTGGCAGGGTAAGCCCCACCTCTCCTGCTCATGTTGACAAGCAGTTAGGAAATGAAATTCAATATATTTTAGACGGAGGACCAACAAAAATCGGTATCGAATCAACAATTGTGAAATTTCATCAAAATCAATTGATGATACTTCGTAAAGGAGCTATCAGTGCTGAGGAAATTGCCGAAGCTACCGGAATATTTCCTGTAATGGCCAATGAGCAATCTAAAGTGGAAACTGCCGGTCAGTTGAATAAGCATTATGCGACACAAACTCCTATTAAAATTATTGATTTTCAATCATTTAAAAAAGAATATTTTGTGAAAAATGTCTGCTTGCTGAAGTTTAATACATATTCAAAGGAATTCCCACATGAGCATCAACGTATTTTATCCCCCAATTCAGAGCTTACAGAAGCCGCAAGGAATTTCTTTCAGTTTCTCCACGAACTTGATGAATTAAAATTCGATTTGATTTTAGCTGAACTTGTACCTGACAAAGGAATCGGAAAGGCTATTAACGACAGGATCAGAAAAGCTGCTGCTACTTTTGAGCAATAACACAAGATTGATCTCGAAACTACTTTTAATGAATTGCCTGAAACAGGCGGTTCCATCTGATTTTGTTGATACCTCTTCCCTCTTTATCCCACGACATCCAGATAAACAATGCTTTACCAACAATATGATCTTCAGGAACAAAACCCCACATGCGGGAATCAGCTGAATTGTGGCGGTTGTCCCCCATCATCCAGTAATAATTCATTTTGAAAGTATAGTGGGTAATTTCTTTTCCGTTTAAGTAAAACTTACCGTCTTTCATCGTAAAGTCCGGGTTATTTTCATAAACACGAATCGGACGTTGATAAATGGCATAATTATCTTCATTCAGTGCAATCTTATCACCCTTTTTAGGGATATAAATTGGCCCGTAATTGTCAACATTCCACTTCAATCGCTCTGAGAACGGATAAAAATTAGGATCAAAAGTTCCTTCCGGATCTATCAGAGGTTCTATCTTTTTCACATTCTGAAACTTACTGATTCTATTGGCATTTTCGATGGTTAGCCACATAATATACTCCGACCCGTCACCAAGTAACGACTGATAATCAGTTATTCCTAAATCGTGTAAATGTCGTTTGCTGAATCCGGAACCATCAGTTTTGACATAATAACGATATTGACCATCGGGAGGCAGTTTTACGTGTTTTGAATTGATATAAACCTGTCTGTTTTTAATGAATAAGGTGTCTCCCGGAATGCCGATACATCTTTTTATGTAGTTTTCCTGCTTATCAACAGGCCTGAAATCCTCCATCGGATAATTAAAAACTACTACATCGTTGTTTTTTATTTTTTGAAATCCGGGTATTCTGGTATAAGGAATTTTCCACCAGGTTACATATGATTTTGTTTTAATAACAGGCATCGTATGATGGGCGAAAGGGAAAGCAATTGGTGTCATGGGAATCCGGGGACCATAATTTACTTTGCTGACAAACAGAAAATCACCTACAAGCAATGATTTTTCCATTGAAGGTGTCGGGATGGTATAGGCTTCAATAAAAAACCAACGGATAATGGTTGCAGCAATAGCGGCAAAAATGATGGCATCTGCCCATTCCCTTGATTTACTTTTTTTTCTGCTTTCTTTAAATGCTTCATCTCCTCCTGCCCCAACATATTTGAGTTTTTTATCAAATGACAGATAAATCAATGATAAAGGTGCGAAAACAGTATACCATGTATTTTTTGAGCCATAAATACCGAAAGATTTCAGCAAGGCAATCACCATCAGCAATAACATCAGCAGGTTGACTCCCGGCACTATCAACAGGAAAATCCACCACCATGGCCTGCCTGAAAATTTAAGCATCACCAGAAGATTGTAAACAGGGACAAGCCCTTTCCAGTTTTTTTCGTTTCCATGAGGGAACAATCTGTATAGACTTACTGATAACAGCAAATAATACAGGGCAATGAAGATATAAAAACCGGGAGATAACATTTGATTTTATTTATTGTTGTCGAAAAGGTGTTGCATGGTGTAAATTCCTTTTTTACCAATGAGCCATTCGGTTGCAATTAATGTACCAGTGGCAAAACCAGCTCTGCTAAATGCCTCATGTTCAATAACTATTCTATCAATATCAGATTCAATGCTTACTTCATGAATGCCAACAATTTCTCCTTCACGATGATAGTAAACCGGCAGAATTCCGGCATCAGGACGTGCGTCAGAATGATCGGGATAGGCTTTCCACTCTTTGTAGCTATCAAGTTCTCTAAGCATGGTGTTGGCTATGGTGATGGCGGTACCGCTGGGAGCATCCTTTTTGTGCTCATGATGAGCTTCTGAAATGCTTATTTTATAGGATTTGTATTGATTGACCATTTTGGCCAGCAATTCACATGCTTTTAACATAACATGAACCCCAATGCTGAAATTGGAAGCATAAAACAAGGCTCCGTTGTGTTTTTTACATTGGTTCTCAACTTCATCAAATTCATGATACCAGCCTGTTGTACCAACTACAATGGGCTTATTGGCTTCAAAACATTTAATGATATTGTAAACTGCACTTCCGGGTGTGGTAAAATCAATCACAATATCCGCATTTTCAAATGCCTTACTGTCAAATTTAAACACAAAGTAAGGATCATAGATACCTGTAATTTCGTGTCCGCGTGAAAGGGCCATTTTCTCGATTTCTTTGCCCATTTTTCCATAACCAAAAAGAAAAATCTTCATAATTAAAATTTATAAGTGATTCCAGTTAATGCAAATAATGACCCATCAAGAGGCAATTTTATTATTTCCGTAGAAAATCCAATATCATCCATCCGGTCGAAGCTCCTGAGATGGGCGCTCACATAAGCATCAATTATGTTCAGAATATACACTCCTGTCGTAGCTATCAATGATAATTCAAGATTTCTTCTGTAATAGTCACGAAGTGATTTTAACTGTGTAGCTTTTTCATAGCGGTCCTTCGCTGTACCATTGACCGGATCATATTTATCGATGGTCAATGGATTGTTATCAGTTCGAAGAAGATATGCTTCTTTAAAATCAAGATAATTCAGGCGATTGGTGTTAAAAAAATAATAACATGTACCTAAACCTGCATAAACAATAGGAGTTTTATACCATTGTCCGTTTAAAATCTGTCCGGTTCCGGGAATAATAGCAGAGGCAATCGTTGAGGTTTTTGGATTGATTTCCTTTTTCTTCTGTGTATTCTGTGCAGTTGACTGAAAGAAGATGGCTACAATAAAAAATGATAATAGGATTGCATTATTATGTCGGAAACAAATAATCAAATCATTCCCTGTTTAAAATCCTCGTAATAGACTCCAATTCTTCTTCACTGTTAAATGGTAAAATCAGTTCTCCTTTCCCCTGCTTTTTAATCTTGATTTTTATTTTTAACTGTGTTTTCTCCGATAACTCTTTTTCTAATGCAATGATTTTCTCGGGCTTTTCGGCTTTCTTTTTTTCAGGAGTCTGTGGCTTGACTTCAATTAATTCATCCTTTGACTGACGGGCTAATTCTTCTACTTCCCTCACAGAAAGATCTTCTTCAATAATAAGTTTTAACAGATGTAACTGAACTTCAGGCTCTTCAATACCAATTAAACAACGTGCATGCCCCATGCTGATTTGCTGATCGCGTATGGCTACTTGTATTTCCACCGGAAGTTTTAATAAACGAAGGTAGTTGGTTACTGTCGAGCGGTCTTTGCCGATACGTGTCGCCACATCTTCGTGTTTCAGGTTACATTCTTCGATAAGTCTTTTATAACTGATGGCTATTTCGATAGCATTCAGGTTTTCACGATGTATATTTTCAATCAACGACATCTCCAGCATGCCTTGATCGTCTGCTACCCTGATGTATGCCGGTATTTTTTCAAGTCCTGCCCTGATGGCGGCTCTAGTTCTTCTTTCCCCTGAAATGAGCTGATATTTTCCATACCCCATCTTCCTGACGGTAACTGGTTGAATAAGTCCGTGAACTTTAATAGATTCTACCAGTTCGTCAAGCTCCTTGTCATTGAAGTTTTCCCTTGGCTGAAAAGGATTGGCTTCAATATCAGAAATAGGAATTTCGGCCACACTGAACAAAGGTGGGGCATTTTTCCCTGTAATATCTGTTTCAGTATTTTCAAGCAACGCATTTAAACCTCTTCCTAATCCTTGTTTTTTTGCATTCATATCTTAAAAGTAAGTTTACTTTTTTACAAGCGGTAAATTGTTATTTGTCAGAATTTCTTTGGCAAGATTCAGATAATTCACTGATCCCCTGCCCTCATGGTCGTGAAGTAAAACAGGAACCCCAAAACCCGGTGCTTCACTTATCCTTATATTCCGGTGAATAATGGTATCAAAAACAAGTTGCTGAAAATGCATTTTAACATCTTCAACTACCTGATTGGCAAGCCTTAACCTGACATCGTACATGGTCAGTAAAATACCTTCTATTTCAAGGGCAGTATTTAGATTGTTCTGTACAATTTTAATTGTGTTAAGCAGTTTTCCAAGCCCTTCCAGGGCAAAATATTCACACTGCACAGGAATAATCACCGAATCAGCTGTTGTCAGTGCATTTGTTGTTATAATTCCTAAGGAAGGAGAACAGTCAATTAAAATGAACTCATAGTCTGATTGTATTTTTTTTAAAACCTTTTGCATCATTCTCTCCCTTTCTGGCATTCCGATTAATTCAATTTCAGCACCTACCAGATCGATGTGAGAAGGCAGAATGTACAAATTCTGAATCTGAGTCGATAAGACGGCTGTCTTTGGATTCAAATTATTGATGATACATTCGTAAATCGAAGTTTTTACAGTTTTGGGATCACAACCTACTCCGGAAGTGGCATTTGCCTGCGGATCGGCATCTACTATCAGGGTTTTATATTCAAGGGCAGCCAGACTTGCAGCAAGGTTAATGGCTGTAGTGGTTTTTCCTACCCCGCCTTTCTGATTTGCAATTGCGATAATCTTTCCCATCTTATTTGTTGCCTTTTATGAATTAAATCGCTATTTCGGTCATTTTATTCTTCATGCAAATATATCGACTTAAGTTTTTTATTGAAGGCAAGTTTAACCCGCTCAGGGTGAATTGTGGATAAATAATTTAATAATTGAATATCAGCTATTTGCAGATGAATCCTCCCTTTTTGACAAAAGCTCTTCTACCTCTACTGATTCGTGATGATGTTTCTGACGCCAGTAAAAATCATTCCTTTTACTTAAGGTTGCAAAGTAAAAAAGAACGCCAAGAAAGAGCAATTTATCAGAAAATTCAGAATCAATAGATTTGTAGAGGATAAAAGAGGCAGCCAGATGGGCCGTCAGAACAATGGCTGTAATGACAGCAAAAGTTCTTGTTATTTCAGAAGTTTTGGAAAATCCTCCTAGAAAAATAAAGATTGCCCCCAGAAAATAGACAACTGAGAGTAAGAAATACTCACTACTGAAGTCAAAATACATGAGCCTTTTGCCATAATTCACATAAACATAAACCAGCAATGCTATTCTCAGCAGCCATTGGGCAAGGCCATAATATTTGGCTAAACCTTTTAAATCTCGTCTTAAAGCACTTAAAATACCCATAATTATTGTTTCAATTCAGTTTGAAGTAAGGTTCAAAAATAGTTAAATTAAATCTTCTTTTGATAAATCTGAGAGTGTTTTCATCTTCCTGAACGATTTAATCCACAGGTAAATAAAAAAAGGTAACCAGACAGCAATCATTATTGCCTGCTGTGTCATCAGGAAAAAATCGTATAAACCATGAATCAGAAAAGGGATAACAAAGGCAAGAATAAAATTTGCCATTTTGTTCCCGACCTGAAAACGTGCAAAACCGAGATAAAAACCCATGAATATTCCTGTAAAGGCATGAAGGGGAATAGCCGTAAATGCCCTGACTACTCCTGTTGACATTCCACCTGAATAGACATAAAACAGATTTTCTATCATGGCAAATCCGAGTGATACAAAAACAGCATAGACAATTCCGTCAAATCGCTCATTGAAGTTTTTATTGCGCCATATTAACAGGTAAAGTGCCAGAAACTTACATGTTTCTTCAGAAAAGGAAGCTACTACAAAAGCATTGTATGCTGCAGAGCGGTACGTTTCTGTATAAGTATTGAAAGTACTGAGAAAATTTTCAATCAGAATGGCTGCCACAGCAACCAGACTTCCTGAGAAAAGACTAAGTAGTAAAAGTCCTATCGGTTCCTTTTCGTATTTATCGCGGAAATAGATATAAACCAGAATGATGAAGACAGGTGCAACTGAAATAACAAGCAGGTTCACAAACTTTTTTTTGGGGTCAAAGATAATTTTTTGCAAATGATAAACAGAAAATCCTTTTTGGCTTAAATATTGTCAGAATAGCCCGAAAAAACAAATCTATGAATCCAAACATACTGATGGATCCTATTGGACGTTTAATGGGTTTACGCTATAAATCGCACCCATGGCATGGCATTGATATAGGAAAAAACGCACCCAATACCGTTACAGCTTACATTGAAATCGTTCCAAGGGATACTGTGAAATATGAAGTTGATAAAGCAAGCGGATATTTGCGCATCGACCGTCCACAGAAATATTCCAACACCATTCCGGCCCTTTACGGGTTTATTCCTCAGACTTATTGCGGACAAAGTGTCGGCAAATTCTGCGAAGAAAAAACAGGTAAAAAAGATATAAAAGGTGATGGTGATCCGCTTGATGTTTGTGTACTCACTGAAAATGAAGTCGTTCACGGAAATATTATTGCAGAGGTCAAACCTATTGGCGGATTCAGACTTATCGACAACGGTACAGCTGATGATAAAATTGTGGCTGTTCTGGTCAATGATGCGGTATATAATGATTATGATGACATTAAAGATTGTCCTCCGCTTGTCATCAAACGTTTGCAACATTATTTCCTTACCTATAAAGACATGCCCGGCAACAAGCGTGATTGTGAAATCACACATATTTATGGTGCTGAAGAAGCAAGAGAAATTATTTCACGTTCCATCAATGATTATCACGACAAATTTTCCCTACTGGGCACAGCCCTCTCAAACGTCTGATAACCCGCATATTTTTTCCATCCAATAGTTTACGCTGACAGCTGCATCAAGATCGGCATTTGATTTTCCCTTACCCGTCATTTCATTTACAACTGATTGAATGAAAGGATGTTGTATGTTTTCCGGGAAATCTTCCGTATGTGTTAATTCCATCCCGTTCTTGATTATTTTAATTACTGATTTAGAAAAAGTTGAAAATTCAATAACGCCTTTTTCAAATTCTGCAGAAAACTGATCAGTTTTTTCCGCTTCAGAAGATGTAAAATACCAGATTCCATTCCCTTTGACATTTCCTTCAAGAAGAAATTCAGCTTCAACGTAATCCGGAACACCATACAGTCTGTTTCTGTTCTCTGCTATCCCTCCGGCATCAGTAATTTTACCAAATAAAAATAAAATCAGGTCAATCTGATGAGGGGCTAAATCGTAAAAATAGCCCATTCCACCAATTTCAGGGATTAATCTCCATGGTAAGTTTTCAGAATTAAAATCTTCTTTTCGTGGTGGTTGAACCAATTGAATTGAAAAGCTTTTCAAATTACCTAATTCTCCCGATTCTATTATTTTTTTTATGTAGAGAAAATAAGGAAGTGCTCTTCTGTAATAAGCCACAAACAACTGGCTTTCTGATTGTTTTGCCACACTGGACATACGGAGTGCATCCCTGTAGTGTAATGCCATTGGTTTTTCGACATATACAGCTTTTCCTGCTTCCAAAGCTTTAATGGAGTAAAAAGCATGAGAATCCGGGGGTGTTGCGATATAAACAGCGGATATATGTTCGTTGGCAATTAGTTCTTCAAAAGTGTTAAAAACATGAGGAATTCCGAGCCTTTCGGCACAATGTTCCGCTTTTTCAGTATTCCTTGAAAAGATGGCAAAAAGCTGTGAATCCTTTACTTTATTGAATGCAGGTGCACTCTTGTGCAGTGTTACATTTCCGCATCCAATCATTCCCCATCTGATCATTTTTTTCAGATGACATTATCAAATTCTTCCCAATTTCCGCTTTCATGCGGATTTTTAAAAACCCAGTAGAGAGCAAGGCCTAAAATAATGACTTTTATTATCAGCTTTAGTGATTGCCTGCCAGGCATCAGGTTAATTCCCCAAAAGATAAAAAGCAGAGGCCATAGTTGAAGAAGGTCGTGCCAATGAAATTGAATAACATTCATATTATCAAGCAATAACAACACACCTATTGTTAACAGGAAGATTCCCCAGAAAGCCCCTTTGGAATTGTTTTCATTCATGATGATTAGTTTTTTGAAGACTGAACAAAATAACAACTACACCAGCGAGTATTAATATGACAGGCCAGTATCTGTGTAAGGAGACCATCCGGAAAAATCTCTCAAAAACAAAGAATAGCCCGATCAAAATCAGTATAATGCCAAGAATAATGTTTGTGTTTCCCTGTTTTGATTCTGATAAAAATTCCGGTTCATTCCTGACTTCCTGATATTCAGGGGTATAAATGGTATTCTCAGGAATAATTATCCACAATACCAGATACGCAATCAATCCTCCGCCTCCAAGTATCATGGCTAAAATGAATAAAACCCTGATCAGACTGACATCTATTTCAAAATAATCTGAAAGGCCGGAACAAACGCCTCCCAGCATGCCATCTCTTTTGTTGCGATAAAGTTTTCTCGTTCTCATTTTAAATTTTCTTAATCATTTGTTATTGAATATTTTACACTTAAAACAGGATAGTTGCTTCTGTTCACCAGCTTTTCAGCAATACTTTCATTAAAAATCTGATAGAGCTGTGAACGCCCTTCCGTGATCAGGGCTATGAGTGAGGGTTTCAGCCTTTCGGCAAAATCATTTATCCCCTCATGAATACTTGAATGATTGATAATGTTGATGTTATAGTTTTTTAGGCCCAAAACCTTTACAAAGTTCTCCGCTTTTTCCAGACTTTCGTATGTCGTTTCAAACTCTTCCCTTGTAATTACCTTTAAAAGATGAATTTTAGTCTGATAAATTCTGAACAGTTTATTGAATTTTTCAAAAGACATAATGGACGATTCTCCGAAATCGGTTGCAAACAAAACATTATTAATATTCACTTTTTGAACAGGATGTTTAATGGTCAATACAGGACATTCCGACATTCGCACCACCTTCTGGGTATTGCTTCCGATAAAGAACTCCCTGAAACCTGAAGCCCCGTGTGAGCCCATGACAATCAGGTCAATCTGGTTTTCTTCCGCAAAGTTGATAATGGTCTGGTAAACATTCTCAAACAGAATGACTTCCATGGCATTTACATCCCGTAAAAAAGGCATCTTCAACAATCCGGCAAAGTTTCTACGAATCAATTGAAGAGTTTCGGAACCTCCGGGAATTTGTTCAATCACTTCAAGTTTATCAGAGAGATATGCAGGTAACGAAACGATGTGAAGCAGAAACAGTTTCCCATCACTTTTCCGTGCTATAGAAGCCGCAGCCTTTACTGCATTCACAGAGCATTCTGAAAAATCAACCGGCACCAATATTCTCATTTGGCTTTTGCTTTTAGATATGATACGTCAATAATGCCTTCAAAGTTACTTTGAATTTTTAATTGCTGAGGGAAGTAAAGTATTTTTTACTAAAACCAGATCAGGTTCAATACTCAATATCTTCCTGTAAATTTCCACGGCTGTTCTGTAATCTCCCATGTTTTCATAAACAGTTGCCAGATTGATATAGGTGTTCAGATATATCCATGTTCGTATCTTCCCATTTTTTTCTAACAAGTTCAATGCTTTTTGATAATACCTGATAGCTTCCTGCTTAGAGCCGCCAAATACAGGAGGCATATGATATTCAACATTCGCTTTTTCAATATAACCAAAGGGGCTCTCTTTATCAAGTTCTATTGCTTTGTTGATCAGTTCAACGCTTCTGGGACCAAGGTATATAGCTTTATATGGGGCAATACTCATTCTGAATCCATAATAGGCTCCCCTTAAAGCATGTATTTCAGACCACCCGGGATATTTTTTAATTAAATAATCCAGATAAGATTCTCCTTTTTCTATATAATTAATGGCCTTTGACGGATTCCCTTCTGAAATGAAGAAACCAATATATCCATAATACGCATGCGTCATTTCGAAGAGCAATCTGTCACTCTTTTTTTCCATATACGATTTTTCCATTTCCCTGATGGTTTTCTGCCATTCATCCATCTTGCTGTAAACGTAAGCATTATAAAGCTTTTCTGTGTATGTCTGGCTCTTTGATTCATCGGAGAATCCAAGTAAAAGGATGACAGTTAATAATAATCCCGCTGCTTTCATAAACTCTTTTGAAGTTAACAATTAAAATGCCTGATTGTTTCAGATTCACAAATGTTTTTGCTGTTGAACAAAATAAATGCTTCAGCTGTTAGTTAATTAAACGCTTTAGATTAATTTTAAATAATTTTGCTCCGAATTTTAAACCTTCAAAAATGAATCAGATTATTTCAGGCTTTTCAAAACTCAGCAAAGATGATAAGATAAAACTGGTAACCTCGAAGCTTTTCGACCCCTCATCTGCTGAGAACCTATTAAAATCCTACTGGCACAGATATCCGGAGGTTCAGAAACTTTTGGATGAATTCAGCGAAAACACTTTGACCAATTATTTTATCCCTTATGGCGTAGCTCCTAACTTTCTGATAAATGGAAAATTCTATTTTGTCCCCATGGTCATTGAAGAAAGTTCGGTGATTGCCGCTGCGGCCAATGCTGCCAAGTATTGGGCTTCACGCGGAGGATTTCATGCTCAGATTATATCATCTGTCAAAATAGGACAGGTTCATTTTATCTGGAAAGGTGATTACAATAAGCTAAATTCGGTATTTAATGAATTGAAATTCAGGCTAAAAGATGAAACCCAGCACATCACGGCCAATATGATAAAAAGAGGGGGCGGTATTCTTGATATACAGCTGGTAGATATGCGTCACGAAATTGAAGACTATTTCCAGTTAAAAGCTACTTTTGAAACGGTAGATTCGATGGGTGCCAACTTTATTAATTCCTGCCTCGAAGACTTTGCCCAGATTTTAAAGGATTTCATTGCCAATCATCCAGCTTTTGATGAAAATGAACGGGATTGCAGAATTATCATGTCTATTTTATCAAACTACACACCTGAATGCCTTGTCAAATGCTGGGTAGAATGTGATTTGCCTGAAATGGGCATGTTTGAAGATGGAGACACACCTGAATCATTTACCTGGAAATTTGAAAGAGCCATTCGCATTGCACAGGTCGATGTCAACAGGGCTGTTACCCACAATAAAGGTATTTTCAATGGAATTGATGCTGTGGTTATTGCTACCGGCAACGACTTTCGTGCTGTCGAAGCCTGCGGACATGCCTATGCCTCAAGAGATGGAAAATACAGAAGTCTGACTACTTTCAGCCGCACCAACAACAGATTCTACTACTGTCTTACCGTTCCTATGGCTCTTGGTACCGTTGGCGGACTGACTTCCCTCCATCCTTTGTCGAAATTTTCACTTGAATTACTGGGTAATCCTTCAGCTAAAGAACTCATCATGATTGCTGCTGCTGCCGGATTGGCAAATAACTTCGGAGCTGTTACCACTTTGGTCACAAAAGGAATTCAGAAAGGGCACATGAAGATGCACCTGCTCAATATTCTAAATCATTTTGAAGCAACTGAAGAAGAAAAAAATAAAGCCATTGAATATTTCAAAACCCGGAAAGTATCCTTTAATGCAGTGAGACAACTGTTGAATGAAATCAGGGATAACAGGGCATAATAGATCTTTCTCTTCCCATGGCAAACTGCTTCTGACAGGGGAATATCTTGTACTTCACGGAGCCGATGCTTTTGCAATTCCTTTGAAAAAAGGCCAGAGATTAATTATTTCGGAATCTCAGTCAGATGAAAGTATCTTACAATGGGAAAGCCTTGAAGGTGAAGTGAAATGGTTTTCAGCTTCATTCAGTACAACAGATTTCAGTATAATTCAGACAAATTCTTTCCAAATAGCCAAAAGGCTATCCGGAATTTTAACTGCCGCCAGAGAACTGAATCCCTCTTTTCTGACTAATTCCAATAAAACTGAAGCCCAATCAATCCTCGAATTTAACAGGGAATGGGGTTTGGGATCAAGTAGTACACTAATTTCAAATATTTCGTTTTGGGCTGATATTAATCCCTTTCAACTGCTTGACATGACTTTCGGGGGTTCGGGTTATGATGTGGCCTGTGCCAGAAGCTCCTCAGCCTTGATTTACAACTTAAATAAAAGAAATTCAATCAAATACATCGATTTTAAACCGGATTTCCGCAACCACCTGACAATTGCCTATCTCGGACATAAACAAAATACAGCCAGAGAGATAAAAAATATTTCAGTCAAACCACCAGACAAAAAACAACTTTCTCAGATTTCGGATATCAGCAGGAAAATTGCCTTATCCAAAAGTCTTGACTATTTTATTTCATGCCTGAAAGAAAACGATTCAATAGTTTCGTCTTATCTGCAAAGGCCAACTCTCCATGCTGCAGAATTCAGTGATTTTATTGGATATATTAAAAACATGGGTGCATGGGGTGGCGATTTTATTCTGGCTGCCAGCCCTGAAAGTCAGGATTATGTAAACCACTATCTTGATGCTAAAGGAATAGGTGTCAGGTTTTCATACGATGAATTGGCTTTGTCTCCTACTTCCTGATGTATTTATCGCATTTTTTAAGCAGGATTTCCTTTTTAATCGGTTTTGTGATAAAGTCATTGCAACCTGCTTCGAAAACCTGATGTTTGTTATTATCATAAATATAGGCTGATTGTGCAATAATGGGTAAATCAGGACGAAATTTCCGTATTTCACGGGTAGCCTCGTAACCATCTATTCCGGGTAACCTGATGTCCATTAAAACCAGATCAATTTCCGGATGTTCTCTGCATATTTCTATCGCTGTTTCTCCATCCATAGCCCACATCACATTGCAATTTGTGCGCTTTAAAATGCTGTCAATCAACAGATGATTTGTTTCAATATCTTCAACAATTAAAACCAACTTGTCATACCAATCAAATTCAAGTTTTCTGTCAACCATTTGATTAGTTTTTTTTCTTCATGTATTTGTCGATCATTTTGAGCATTTTTTCCCGCTGCAGGGGCTTGGTAAGCAAATCATCGCACCCGACATCGGTAACTTTATACTTTTCCTCTTCCATCACATAGGCTGTCTGGGCAATTATCGGCACCGACTGATTGAATTCCCGTATTTTTTTTGTTGCCTCATAACCATCCATTTTGGGTAGCCTGATGTCCATCAGTATCAGGTCTATATCTGGATTTTCCTGTGCCAGTTCCACTGCTTTTTCTCCATCCATTGCCCAAAGCAATCTGGCACTTGTTGGCCTGAGTATCAGATCTATCAGCATGTGGTTGCTTTTTTCATCTTCCACTACGAGTATCTTTTTGTCAAACCACTTGTATTTTCGCTTTGAATCTGATTTCTTTTTTTTCCATGTCCCTTTTGTAATTTTTTCAACCATAGCTTTTTTTTTAAAAAAAAATGGGTTTTTTCAGTTCTGCATGCAATTAATTACAAGCGTAAAAATACGGTTTTTTAGTATTTTAAATAACACATGAAATTTTTTGTTTTGTTGTTAATTTGCCATGAAACAATTTACTGCTTTTTATTGTTTATTAAACATATAGCCAATTTCTTTGATAATGACAATTAGTGAAAAATCAGGAACAACTTTCTGGCAATGTCCATCTAATATTGCTTTGATCAAATATTGGGGAAAATATCCCGGTCAACTTCCGGCTAATCCTTCCCTGAGCATGACGTTAAATACCTCCGTAACAAAGATGAAAATAGACTATGAATTTGATGCCCGACTTGATTCCCCTGAAATATCTTTACTTTTCAACCATCAGGCTGCTCCTCGCTTTGAAGAGCGTATCATAAAATACCTTCCTTCCATCTTTGATATTTTGCCTGCGATACGTCATTGCCGTTTACATATTCTTACCGAAAATACTTTCCCGCATTCTGCCGGAATTGCTTCCTCTGCCTCCGGTATGGGTGCTCTCGCATTGAATCTTTATGAGATTAATGCTAGTATCACAGGCATTTCTGAACCGGAAGCAGACAAATGGAAAAAGATTTCAGAACTGGCACGATTAGCTTCAGGTAGTGCCTCGCGTTCAGTCTATGGCGGATGGGTTACATGGGGAAAAATCGATCGTTTACCTGAAACTTCAGATTTGTATGCTTCTCCGTTAAATACCGGTATTCATTCTGAATTCCTTTCACTCAGGGATTTTATCATCATTGTTGACAAAACTGAGAAAAAAGTTTCCAGCAGTGCCGGACATGCCCTGATGAATAATCATCCTTATGCTGCCTGCCGCTATGCTTCAGCAAGAAAAAATATTTCTGATTTAATTGACATATTGGTTGCCGGTGATGTTGAACAATTCATACAAATTGTTGAAAATGAGGCTTTAACACTACATGCACTTATGATGCAATCGACACCTTCCTACCTGTTGCTTAAGCCTGATACACTCCGGATTATCGAACTTATTCAGGATTTTCGTGAACAAAATAAAATCCCTCTTTGTTTTACGCTCGATGCTGGTCCAAACATTCATTTGTTATTTCATGAAAATGTTGAAAAGAAAGTTATGGTGTTATTGAAAGAAATATCAGACCTTTGCAGCAAAATTGAAATACTGAAGGATGGCATTGGACAAGGTCCTCAAACGTTATCAAAATCTTAAAATGGAAAAATCCGAAAGAGAATTTTTTGCGAAAATCCTGCTTTTTGGCGAGTACGGGGTCATTTGTAATTCCATGGGATTAAGCATTCCCTATCTTGAATTCAAAGGAAAACTGACTTTCTTCAATGAAAAATCCGGAGTATCTGCTGAATTTGCCCAAAAATCAAACAAATCCATCCGCCAGTTTTTCAAATACCTTTCAAATCTTGCCGAAAAAAACGAGTTGAAAACAAGACTAAATTTCGAAGAATTCAGCAAAGAACTCGACCGGAATATTTTCTTTGATTCCAACATTCCTCAGGGTTTTGGCATCGGCAGTTCAGGTGCATTGGTTGCCGCCATTTACGACAGATATGCCATCGATAAAATTCCTGCTGAAAAAAAACACACCAAACGTGAATTAAGAAAACTAAAGGATATTTTTGCACAGATGGAATCCTTCTTTCATGGAAAAAGCAGTGGCCTCGACCCAATCAACTGTTACCTGAACAAACCCCTACTGATTGAAAATATTTCAACCATTTCCGAAATAGGCTTAAATAAAATTGCTACTGAAGAAAAAAGCGGTATTTTCCTGATTGATACCGGCACTGTCGGAAACACCGGACCTCTGGTCAATTATTTCCTCGAACAATGTAAAGATGATAAATTTTATTCCTCTCTTCAGCAGGAAATGATTCCGGCTAATAATAAATGCATTAAATCATATATTAAAGGTGAGCTTTATGATTTTTATGTTCATGTCAAAGCTCTTTCAAAATTTTTACTTCATCATTTCGGGCCTATGATTCCCGATCCTTTTATTGAAGTCTGGAAAAAAGGCCTTGAAACCAGTGCTTATTATCTTAAATTATGTGGTTCCGGTGGTGGTGGCTATTTACTGGGTTTTGCCCGTGACCTCGAATATGCCAAGGAAGAACTCGAAAAACTTCAGGTTAAAATCATCCCTGTTGCAGTAACCTCTAAATGAATTAAAGATGAATCTTTATTCCATCAATACCGGTTATTTTAAACTGGATGGCGGAGCCATGTTTGGCGTAGTACCAAAAGTCATCTGGCAAAAAACAAATCCTGCCGATGAAAATAACCTTTGCAGCTGGGCCATGCGGAGCCTTCTGGTCGAATCCGGTAACAAATTGATTCTTATTGACAATGGTATTGGCAACAAACAAAAAGAATCTTTTTTCGCTCATTTTTACCTCCATGGAGACGATTCACTTGAGAAATCCCTTAAAAAATATGGCTTTACTCCGGATGATATTACCGACAATGTACTCACCCACCTGCATTTCGACCATGCCGGAGGCGGAATCATCAGAGATAATGAAACCGGACAACTAAAGCCACTTTTTAAAAACGCTACTTACTGGACCAGCAGAAGACAATGGGAAAACGCCATCCATCCGAATGATCGCGAAAAAGCATCCTATTTTGAAGAAAACCTACTCCCCATGCAGGAGGCAGGACAACTGAAATTTATTGAAAATGAAGGACAACTGTTCCCAGGTTTTGATGTCAGAATTTATGATGGTCATACTCCGGGACAGGTCATACCTTTTATCACTTATAAAGACACCAAAGTAATTTTTGCAGCCGA
>JAAYUY010000208.1 GCA_012517435.1 Sphingobacteriales bacterium
CTCGAACCTTCCCCGTAATTTTCATCTCCAACCACGATGGAGGGTATTCCGGCTGCTTTGTATTGCCGCTGAACTTTTGGAACCGACTCGTATTGTCCGGTCAGCTGGTTCTTTACGCTATCTGTTTTATCGTTGAAATAATTGACAGCCCCGATCAGCATGTTATTTGAAATGTTGTCGAGGTGTCCGCGGTATTTAAGCCAGGGACCTGCCATACTGATGTGGTCGGTGGTGCATTTGCCTTTAACCTTAATAAGCAATCTCATGCCTGTGATGTTTTTCCCATCCCATGGTGCAAAAGGTTCAAGCAACTGTAGCCTGTCGGAGTCAGGATTGACAATAACTTCGATCTGGCTGCCGTCCTGTGCGGGGTCCTGATAGCCACGGTCAATGACATCAAAGCCTTTCGGAGGCAGTTCAATCCCCTGAGGTTCAGATAATTTCACCTTTTCTCCTTTTTCATTTTCAAGAAAATCAGTCATGGGATTAAAACTCAGCCTGCCGGCAATAGCAAAAGCGGTAACTATTTCGGGTGAAGCGACAAAAGCATGTGTATTGGGGTTGCCATCATTACGTTTGGCAAAATTGCGGTTAAATGAAGTAATGATGGAGTTTTTCTCCTGTTTGTCGGCTCCGTGACGAACCCACTGTCCGATGCAGGGACCACAGGCATTGGCAAGTACCACTCCACCAATATTTTCAAAAATTTCAAGATATCCGTCTCTTTCCACCGTATAACGTACCTGTTCGGAGCCGGGGGTAATCGTAAATTCCGATTGGGCTTTCAGTCCTTTTTCCATGGCAGTTCTGGCGACAGATGCGGCACGGGTAATATCTTCATAAGAGGAATTGGTACAGGAGCCGATTAATCCGACATCCAGTTTATCAGGCCAGTTGTTTTCTTTGACTGCTTTTGCAAATTGGGATAAAGGCCAGGCTCTGTCGGGGCTAAACGGCCCGTTGATATGCGGTTCAAGTTCTGAAAGATTTATTTCAATGACCTGGTCGAAATATTTTTCAGGATGTTCATACACTTCAGGGTCGGCAGTCAGGTGATTTTTAATACTCTCAGCCATTTCAGCCACAATTTCTCTGTCTGTTGTTCTCAGATAATCAGCCATTTTCCGGTCATATCCGAAAAGAGAGGTAGTAGCCCCGATTTCGGCACCCATGTTACAGATAGTTCCTTTTCCTGTTGCTGAAATGGTTTTGGCGCCTTCACCAAAATACTCAAGAATATACCCTGTGCCTCCTTTTACAGTAAGGATTCCTGCTACTTTCAGGATGACATCTTTTGCAGATGTCCATCCGTTCATTTTTCCTGTCAGTTTAACACCGATAAGTTTTGGCATTTTAAGTTCCCATGGCATGCCGGCCATAACATCCACGGCATCGGCCCCTCCGACACCAATGGCAATCATTCCCAGGCCACCAGCATTGACCGTATGAGAATCGGTTCCAATCATCATTCCGCCAGGGAATGCATAATTTTCAAGAATAACCTGATGAATAATGCCGGCACCGGGTTTCCAGAAGCCGATACCATATTTGTTGGATACTGAGGAAAGGAAATTATAGACTTCATCATTGTTTTTCAAAGCGGTTTTTAAATCTTCGCTGGCACCTTCCCTGGCCAGAATCAGGTGGTCGCAGTGAACAGTGGAGGGGACAGCTACCTTTTTGCGGCCTGCCATCATAAACTGCAGCAAGGCCATTTGCGCGGTTGCATCCTGCATGGCCACACGGTCGGGAGCAAAATCAACATAATCTTCACCTCTTTTGAAGGGTTTTTCAGGCATTTCTCCATAAAGATGGGCGTAAAGTATTTTTTCTGTCAGGCTGAGGGGCTTTTGCAAAAGTTTTCTTGCAGTTTCTACTTTTTGACTGAATTTTGAATAGACTGATTGAATGAGGTCAAAATCGAACATAGATATTAGTTTTTATTACTTAGAAAATTTTTCAGCTTGTTGATATTTTTAATTTCATCTGATTTTTTCCCTTTTCTATCTGCAATCATCAGGCTCAACCAGTCGAGGGTATAGATGAGGTTGTAGATTTCACGCATGGTAAATCCGTTGATGTTAATCATCGTAACCTGATTGCCTTGATTTTCAAGCAATTCTTTCAGGAATTGGAAACGGTAAGTGATTTTGTCAAGTAGTCCGCTGTCGATAAAGATAAAGTTGCTGTTGAGTTTGCCATAATAGGTTTCTATGACATTGTGGTTGGCTTCGGGTATTTCATGCACAAAAGCTTCTGTTTTGGCATTTTCCTGCAGTTGCTGGGCAAAGCGTATTCCTATCGGATAGGTGGGCGGATCGGTAATGATGATTTGTTTAACGTCTAATCTGTCTGTAAAGCCTGATAAAATATTGCCGGCTTCTGTAAGATAATATTCAGTGTTTTTCAGGTTTAGCAGCAGGCTTTTCAGGTTATTCTGAATATTTTGCCTCATCAGCTCAGAAAAAATAAGACTCAGGTAGGTGAGTGAATACCCGAGAGCCATTCGGGGCTGATAACCGGGTTCGGCCAGATAAACCTGTACATTGTTTTCTTCAGCCAGTTCCTGCAAAATGCCACCGGTGGTGATGGCCAGAATGAAAGCATGTTTTTCGACTGCCTGAATATACAGGCTGAGCGTTTCTTCCGTGTTTCCTGAATAGGAACTGATGATGACGAGCGAACTTTCATTGACATAATAGGGAAGGCTGTAGTCGGAGATAACTTCAACCGGAACCGGACTGATGTCGTAAAAGAAACTTTTTATGATTCTGCCTGCAATACCAGACCCTCCAAGACCGCAGATAATGATATTCTTAAAATTATCAATCGTGAGGTTATGACGAATGTAATTGTTTAGGGAATATTCAACCTGATAGGGAAATTTTTCGAGGTATTGCCGTTGGAATTTCATAAAGTCAAATGATTTGAATACCGCAAAAATAGATATAATTTCCCTTTTACTCAAATGTTATAGGGCAGATTGAACGGAATTTAGATAACCGAAAGCAGGATTTAATATTACCTTGAACTTCTTTTCAGGTAAGGTTAACTATTGAAAGTCAAAAAATGAAATTGCTGTTAATTCCTGATAAGCAATTTCAGGACGGTTATATGCCTGTCATCTGATACTTTAACCAGATAAACACCTGACGGAAGACTCTGAATATCGAGCTTTATCTGAATAGAATTTCCGGCAGTAAACGATTGAAGTATTCGTCCGTTAATATCCTGAATTTCAAGCTGATAATTGCCTTGCTCCTGGAACCCGACATAAACAAATCCGCTTGCAGGTACCGGGAATAAAGTTACATTTTGCTTTAAAACCTCATCTTTTAGAGACAGGCTTAAATCAACGTGTATTCCTGTCGAATCGACTCCGAAATTAACATTCCCGATTGCAGTATCTTCGCTTTCAATTTTAACGGGAATCAGTGAATCCATCGGTAACCCAGGTATATCAATAAAAATATTATAGTTGCCAACAGGAAGATTATCAAACCTGTACAATCCGTTATCGTCAGTTTTGGTTTTTTTAATCTGACCACCGGGTACTTTTTTCAGTGTTACATCCACGTCTTTTATTGGATTAGTGCCGGCACGGGTTCCGTCAATAGATGAAACAACACCTGAAATACTGGCTGTACCGGGTGGTATGGTATTGTTTTCAATCATCATGACAGTTAAGTTGACTGTATCTGCATCAGATAAATTAATAATCTGAGCTTCATTCCAGAAAAGTACATTTCCAAAATAGGTGGGTGCAAGGTCAGGGTAACTCAGCGTATCAGCTGTAACCAACAGGATATATCTGCCGCTCTGAATGTCAGAGAAAGTAAAGTTTCCAACGGAATCAAGAATGGTGGAAGCCACTTCAGCCGAACGTATTCCGTTGCTGAAAGCGATAAGTTTTACCTCACCCTTAGTAACGTCTGCACTTGCGCTGGTCGTAACATGTCCGTTGATGGTGAAGGTTTTCGAATAACGGATAATGGCTCCGCTGTCGCCCACACAGTATCCTGTATATTCATCAAGGAAGAAAACACTGCTGAGGTAATTTTTCGGGGTAGGCACTAAAGTCCAGGAATTTCCCCCGTTTACGGATTTTATCAGTTGTCCGTTACCTGACGTATCAGGTGCAATGGCATAAGCTATCTGATGGTTAATGAATAATATTCTGGAAGCACCACTATCTGAAACACTTATCCAGTTTTTTCCCCCGTCAGTGGTTTTCATGATGGCAAAACATCCGGAACCCATGTCGAGGCCACCGACAAATCCGGTATCCTTGTTCAAAAAGTAAATACCCGACATCCACATGTCGCAGGTAAAACGGAAAGTATCCCATGAATTGCCACCATCAAAGGTGTAATAAACATTTGATCCTGAAGCAGTTGCCCATCCATGATCGGAATCGGTGAAGAAGAGAAAACTAATCCATTCAGGTGTTCTGAATACTGTATCCCAACTGCTGCCTCCGTTAGTGGTTTTGAGTATTTTACTGTTCTGGTAATACTTGTTCCCGAATGCATAATATCCGGTGTCTGGGGTAGAAAAGAAAATTCCCCCGCTTCTTGATTCGGGTATATTTAAAGAGGCATTTGTCCATGTTTTGCCGCCATCTGTGGTTTTAATTAAGGTACCGTTACCGACAAAACCAGTAGCATAACCGGTGTTTTGATCAATAAAGTGTAAGTAAGCCAATTGGTCTGAAGTTCCTGACGGTACCGGTGTCCAGTTAAACCCTCCGTTTTCTGTCCTCAGCATGATCCCTTTTTCACCGCAGACTATCCCTGTATCCCTGTTGAAAAAATAAACATCACTTAAGCGCCTGCTGGTTTTGGAATTCAACACGATCCAGTTTTGCGAAAATGCAATACCATTAAGCAGAAATAACAATAAGATGGTAATTGATTTCTTCATAAAATTCTTTTTAGTTCAGGTTAAAATAATAAATATCCTCACAAAGGAGCAATTTTTAATATGTTGCAAAAATACAAAAAATATGCAGAGCCTGATGAAGAAAAAGAGCAGATTTTGAATTATTGAGCTATTCTCTGCTCTGGTTACTGAGGCAAATATTTTTTCCGGTAAAAATCAACAAGCTTTTGAGCAGATGGAAGGTTTTTTTCATTCACAGGAATTTTTAAATCTGAATAAATTTTTGCATTTTTTGAAGAATAATACCATGATTCAAGGGTGAGGACAATGAGCCCTTTTTTAACTGAAAGCTCAGCATTACTGAAATTGATTCCTTCGTCAGAAAGAATGAAAACTTTATTACCGGCAACGACAAGATCTTCAAAAAAGAATACATCTACATCCTGACCGGGTATAACTTCATATTTTCTTTTTTCGGCATAGTTTCTCCCGATACCATACAGAATTGA
>JAAYUY010000209.1 GCA_012517435.1 Sphingobacteriales bacterium
ATACCTTCACTCATCATTTTTTAAGACACTTTCAGATTGTTCCTTGCATTCCTTTATGCATAGGGGTAATTCAATAAAAATGTTTTCGACATAATTGCGGATAAAACCAAGTTTTTGCTGAATTTCAGCCATGATTCCCGAACCGTTCAATTCCTGAATCTGGTCGTTAATCCTTGAAATTTCAGTTTCAATGTTAAGCAGTCGGTTGTATGTTTTTCCCGCCTGGTAACGAAGATTGAGCCATGCACTGTCTTTGGCCAGTTCAAAAATGTCGAGGTAATGTGAGCGGGTATGGGAAATATTGGTATAAAACTGTTCAAAGTGAACCATCACAATATCAAGATAGAGGTCAATGTCCTGAACATAGGCTGAATTTTGTGCTTTTCTGATGTTTTCCTGCATATCCTGAAGGTTTTGTGATGCCTCAGCGAGATAGGAGGCTGCCTCTGTCAGTTTTCTTCCTATTTCCTCAGGCTGACCATACACATGGCCGATAAATGGCATTATTAAAACAAACAAAATTCTTCTACTGATGCTTTTAATGTTGGAACAGCTTAAGTATTCTGTCAGAAACGGGATATCAAAACCTGAAGGGTTCATTCTTTAAAGTGTATTATTTGCTTACAAAAATACACTTTTAAGCCGTTAAGTTTAAACGGGCAGTGAGAAAAAAGGCCGTTGGCTTAAGACTATGGTAGTAATGATAAACAAAAGGCTCAGGCTTGTCCAGATGAAAGTCCTTCTATGTTGCTGTAAATTGTTTTTAAGCCTTTTGACACTTAATCCGGGGATGGAAATAAAAACAACTGCCAGCAACATCATCAGCAAATGCTCGACTGTCCAGTATCTGAACATCTGGTTTTTCATGGTGTCAGCGTTAAAAATCACCCATGGGCTGATGAAATATAAAATAATTCCAAGAGTAAGCTGAAGGTGGCTGAAACTTGTCAGAAAGGTTAACAAAAACCTGTCTGCTTTTAAATAACTGCGTTTCCTGATGAAGCCATGAAAACTGAATATAATGACTAAGACTAACAGTAATAAAACGATGTAGCGGATAAAGGAGTGAAAGAATAATAAACCTGGGTACATAGCTTACAAAATTTTGCAATGCCGTTATTAAAAAATAATGCCAGAAAAAGCTGTGATCTGAATGGACTTTTTCAGGTCTTACGACTAAGAATGATGCCAAAACGGCTCAGGAAGAAGGTAAACAGCGAAAATGAAAGCAAGGCACAGAAAATTCCCAGAAAACATCCTGCAATGATGTCAGAAGGATAATGAACACCAATGTAAATTTGTGAGTATGAGATGATAGCAGCCCATACGAGTCCGGCAGGAAGCACCCATCTGGCTTGCCTGAAAAAAAATAAGCCAAGAAAAAACGCAACAGAAAAATGATTGGCTGCATGGGAAGAAGGGAAGCTGAAACCTGGCTTGCATCCGACAATGGTTCTGACATATTCCGTAAAAAACGGGTCTTTACAGGGTCTCAGCCGGTGTACAAGGGGTTTGATCAGATGGCTGGAAAACTGATCAGACAAAGTTACGGTAATGATCAGAAAAAGAATAATCAGCCATCCCTGTTTCCGGTAGTTGACGATCAGGAAGCTGAAAATGAATACATAAAGAGGTAACCAGAAAAATTTATCTCTGAAAAGAGGCAGAAAGGTATCAAAAAATGAATTTGTCCAGATTCTGTTTATCAGAAAAAAAATCCGGTGGTCAAGTTGAAAAATAATGTCTTGCATGTTGGTTATTGTTCGTGGCAAAGCTAATTATTTTAATGGCATGAAAAGTTGATTTACTAAGCTTAAATCTTACTAAACAAATATATTTCAAAGTCAGTTTTGTCTTAACCCGTTCTGAGAAAATGAATCGATTTTAAAATCCTGATTATCCTTGGAGGGCAATATGCTAAAGAAATTAAAATCTCTACATTTGCAGTCAGAAATTTTATTGGATATGTCGTTAATTTCGTCAATTTCAGGTATAAGGGGCACGATAGGTGGAAAACAAGGGAATGGACTGACCCCCGATGATATAGTTCGGTTCACTGCCTCCTATGCCAGTTGGCTTATCGGAAAAGGAAAAACAAAGAAAGTGGTGATCGGCAGGGATGGAAGGATTTCCGGTGAAATGGTCAGTGGATTGGTTGCCAATACCTTACTTGCCTGTGGAATTGATGTGGTTGACATTGGCATGGCTACCACCCCAACTGTAGAGATGGCAGTACCAGCCGAGCAGGCTGGTGGCGGTATCATCATTACAGCCAGCCATAACCCCAAAAACTGGAATGCATTAAAACTCCTGAATGCCAAGGGAGAGTTTATTGAGGATGAGGATGGCAGGGAAATTATGAGAATAGCTGAATCATCCGAATATGAATATGCTGCGGTAGAGCAATTAGGGCATTATTCCGTCAATACCGCTTATCTTGATTTTCATATCCGGAAGATACTTGATTTGCCTCTTGTCAATATTGAAGCCATTAAAAAAGCCGATTTTACCATCGTGGTCGATGCGGTCAATTCTGTTGGGGGTTTTGCTGTTCCGGAATTGCTGCGTCAACTGGGTGTTTTTCATATCATTGAATTAAACTGTGAACCAAACGGGAAATTTGTTCATAATCCGGAACCTTTGCCGGAGCATCTTTCCATGCTTTCAAATGAGGTGAAACACCGCAAGGCTCACTTAGGTATTGCTATTGATCCGGATGTTGACCGGCTCTCCATCGTGAAATCTAACGGAGATTTTTTTGGTGAGGAATATACCCTGGTGGCAGTTGCCGATTATGTTTTACAGCATCAGAAGGGCAATACTGTTTCAAATTTATCGTCTTCACGGGCTTTAAAAGACATTACACTTCGTCATGGATGCGAATATTTTGCTTCAGCTGTGGGAGAAGTCAATGTTGTAAAAAAAATGAAGGAAGTCAATGCAGTTATAGGTGGAGAAGGTAACGGAGGCGTTATTTATCCTGAATTACACTATGGCAGGGATGCACTTGTTGGTATTGCTTTGTTTCTGAGCCATCTGGCAACAAGTGGAAAAAGTATTGATCAACTCAGAGCAGAATATCCCAATTATTACCTGACCAAAAATAAGATCGAACTGAGTGAAGGTGTTGATTTGACAAGGATTCTCCATAAAATTAAAGATCATTACAAGCAATATCCGGTGAACGATATTGATGGGATAAAAATAGAAATAGGAGACGACTGGATACATCTGAGGAGGTCGAATACAGAGCCAATCATACGTATTTACGCTGAAAGCAAGAACCTGACAACTGCCGAAAACATGGTAAAGAAGCTGATTTCAGATATAAAAGACCTGTTATAAACATGAAGAGCGGATGTGGCGGAACTGGCAGACGCGCCAGACTTAGGATCTGGTGCCGAAAGGCTTGGGGGTTCGAGTCCCCCCACCCGCACTATTTTGATTATCAAACCATTAATTAATTAAATTTATCTTACTGTGGAAATAGTTTTTAACAAAGATGAGAACCTTGCTGATGCCCGTCTTGAGATTAATATCAGCCTGAGCGACATTGAAAAAGATCTCAACAAGTCTTTGAAAGACTTAAGACAAAAAATTAATTTACCCGGCTTCAGACCGGGCATGGTTCCTATGGGAATTGCCAAAAAATATATTTATGAAGATGCTTTGGCCAATATTCTGGAAAAGAAAATCGATGATGCCATGCAAGACTATTTTAATAGAAATGACATCTTCATTTTCAAGCCGGCTATTCCCGTTCCGACTGAAAAACCAGTTGACCTTAAAAATGATCAGGAATTCAGATTTATTTTTGATCTGGGTATATTAAATTTTAAAGAAAGTGATATTCAGGAAATTATTACCGGACTCGAAAAATATAATGTTACACCCAGTGAGGAAGATATTGATCTGGAAATAAAAAGGATAATAAATGCCTATTCGGAATACAGACAATCTGAAAAGGTTGAGGAAGATGAAGAATTAACCATCTATATCAGCCTGAGGGAGCTTGATGGAGAAGGAAATGAACTTGAAAATGGCATTCAGAAATCTAAAATACTAAAATTTAAGGATTTAAGTGGTAATCTTAAGGAATATTTACTTGGGAAAGATTTCAAAACAGACTACATGTTTAAGGTAAAAGAGATTTTTCCGTCAACAGAAGAAATACAGTCCTTTTTTGAAATAGAGAAAGAAGCTGCAGAAGATATCAGCGATACTTTCAAACTAAGAATACTTAATATTTCTAAAATGGTTCCGCCTGAAATGAATGAGGATTTTTACAGGAAAGCGACCCAGGATAAAGCTTCAGATGAAGCAGGATTAAGGGATTTTGCCAGGGAAATGTTTCAAAGAAGGATGGAGAATGCTTCGAAACATTTAATTGAAGATGAAATTACCAAAAGGCTGAGAAACATTCCTGTCAATATGCCGGAAAAATATCTGCAAAAGCTTTTTGAGCTCGAAGAAGCTGAAAAGATAAAGGATCTGAGCCCTGAAAGTGAAAATTACCAGTCTTTAAGACAAACTTTCTTTAATTCTGCCAAATGGATGACATTGATCGATTATTGGGTTCAAAAGTATGGTATAACGGCAAATGTAAATGAAGTCGCTTATCAGACCTACGGCTATTTTGATGCTTATATGAGGCAGGTGGGAATTCCAAATAATGATGAAAATCAAATCAATAACGCCATTGTTAATTACCTTAAGAAGAAGGAAAATTATCTTGCTATGGAAAAAGAAGTATTTACTGGCAAAATTATTGACCGCCTTATGAATGAAGCTGAATTGACAGTTAAGGAAGTCAGCTCAAATGAATTTTTGGAACTTTACAATCATAAACATAAAGATCATGAACATTAAAAAAGAATTTGAAAAATTTGCTGTCAAAGGTTACGGAGTTTCCAGCCTGACACTCGACCAATATTACAAGGCAAACAGCTATATCACACCCAACATTATTGAGGAGCGTCCGTTAAACATTGTGACCATGGACGTTTTTTCACGCCTGATGATGGACAGAATCATCTTTTTGGGAGTGCCTATCTGGGATGACGTGGCAAATATCATTCAGGCTCAGTTGCTGTTTCTTCAGTCGGTTGATCCCAAGAGAGATATTTATATTTACATCAACAGCCCTGGCGGAAGTGTTTATGCCGGACTTGGCATTTACGATACCATGCAGTATATCAGCCCTGAAATAGCAACCATTTGCACTGGTATGGCCGCTTCGATGGCCGCTATTATACTTGCAGCAGGGTCAAAGAAAAAGCGTTTTGCCCTTCGCCATTCGAGAATCATGATTCATCAGCCGATGGGCGGTGTTCAGGGACAGGCAACCGATATTGAAATTACAGCAAGAGAGATTCTGAAATTAAAGGAAGAGTTATATAAAATCCTTGCTGAACATACCGGACAAACCTTTGAAAAGGTTAATCATGATGCTGACAGGGATTTCTGGATGAGTGCCGAAGAAGCTCAGCAATATGGCATGATTGACGAAATTCTTAAAAGCAGTAACCTGAAGAAAAACGATGCCTGATCATTGTTCATTTTGCGGAAGAACCAAAAATCAGGTAAACATCCTGATCAGAGGTAAAGAAGGCTTTATCTGTGATTTTTGTGCTTTCGAAGCAGAAAAAATTGCAAAATCGGAAGTAGTTCGCAGAAACAGAAAATTAATAAATGCCAAAATTCCGAAACCAAAGGAGATTACGGAATTTCTCGATCAATATGTAATCGGGCAGGATTATGCAAAAAAAGTTATTTCCGTTGCAGTTTACAACCACTTCAACAGGTTGAAAAACAACTTTTCTTCTAATGATGTGGAAATTGACAAATCAAATATTCTGCTCATCGGAAATACGGGAACAGGTAAAACGTTACTGGCACAAACCATCGCCAAAATGCTTGAAGTTCCTTTTTGCATTGCCGATGCCACTGTGTTGACTGAAGCGGGATATGTGGGTGAAGACGTGGAAACCATTCTTACACGCCTGCTCGAATCGGCTGAATATGATGTGGATGCAGCAGAAAAAGGAATCGTCTATATTGATGAAATTGATAAAATTTCGAGAAAAAGTGATAATCCTTCCATTACCCGCGATGTCAGTGGAGAGGGAGTTCAGCAGGCACTACTTAAACTCCTCGAAGGACATATCATCAATGTTCCTCCCAAAGGGGGAAGAAAACATCCCGAACAGGAATTTATTAAAGTCAACACCAAAAATATTCTCTTTATCTGTGGAGGTGCGTTTGACGGGCTTGAACGCATCGTATTGAACCGAATCAATAAACAGACCATCGGTTTTCATCAGGAGATCAAGGAAAAGGAGGAATATGAAAATGCACTCCGCTATACTACTTCTCACGATTTGAGAAAATATGGTTTAATTCCTGAGCTCATAGGAAGGCTACCGGTCATTGCCCATCTCGATCCACTGGATAAAACAGCTCTGACTAAAATCCTGACTGACCCCAAAAACAGCCTTGTCAGGCAATATACCAAACTTCTTGAACTCGAAGGAGTGGCTTTCTCGGTTCAGCATCAGGCGCTGGAATATATTGCACAAAGTGCTATTGAATTAAAAACGGGTGCCCGTGGATTAAGGTCTTTATTCGAATATATCATGCTCGACCTGATGTTTGAAGTTCCTTCTGAAAAGGAAAAGAAAGAGTTTAAACTCACGCTGTCTTATGTTAAAAAGAAACTGGCAGAACTGAAAATCTCACAGAATAAAGTTGCCTGATAATCAGTTTGTTAAATCGAGATGCATGGCTGGTGTCTGATGCCCGGTAAAAATCTGTGCCCGTTGACTAAAGATTTCCGGATTTTCAGTCGTGTAATAAGTGCAGGAAGAATTTTTTGAACATTTTTCATCTATCTCGGGATGACGCATCAAATAGTTTTCAAGTTTGTTGGCTACTATCTCTCCCTGAACCACAATACGGATGTTTTCAGGAAGGTAATATTTTATCACAGGTAATAATAACGGATAATGGGTACATCCCAATACAAGTGTATCTATCTGATTATCTTTGTATAGGAGATTATTCAGGTGTTTTCTGACAAAGTAATGAGTTCCTTCACTGTTGAGTTCATTGTTTTCGACCAATGGCACCCACATCGGACAGGCTTCCTGCATAACTGTAATTTGCGGGAAAAATTTAAAGATTTCAATCGGATAGGAAAGAGAATTTACTGTTCCTTCCGTACCTAAAATTCCGATATGATTGGTATTGGTAAAGTTTCCAATATCTTCGGTAACAGGTCTGATAACTCCGAGAATTCTTTTTTCCGGGGCAAGGAGAGGCAGGTCTTTTTGCTGAATGTTGCGAAGGGCTTTTGCTGAAGCGGTATTGCATGCGAGGATGACCAGATGGCAATCCATTTCAAAAAGCTTTCTGACAGCTTCCAAAGTGTACTGATAGACTACCTCAAAAGAGCGTGTACCATAAGGTGTTCGTGCATTATCGCCAAGATAGATGTAATCGTAGTGTGGAAGTTTTTTCCGGATTTCGCTTAAAATAGTTAAACCTCCGTAACCCGAATCGAAAACTCCAATGGGACTGTTTGCTGACAATCTTTTGATAACTATTGAATTCCAAGCTTTTTCTTGACTAAGGCAGTCAAATCGTCACTGTCTTTTGAATAGAGAACGGTGCCACCGGCTGTGTCGAGCACATAGTCATATTTATTTTCCTTGGCTACTTCAGAAATGACATTCTGCAACTTGTCGAGAATAGGTTTCATCAGTTCCTGTTCTTTTGCATCAAGGTCTTTGGCAGCTTCTTCCTGAAATGCTTTGATTCGGTCTTCCAGTTGCATGATTTCTGTCTCTTTGTCTTTTTTCACAATAGCCGTCATTGTATTGATATTGCTTTGATAATTTTCCAGTTTGGTACGGTATTCCGTGATCAATACATCCAATTGGCTTTCATAGTCTTTTTGAATTTTCTTTAAATCATCCTTGGCTTTTTGTACTTCAGGCATGATTTCAAGAATTTTTGCACTGTTTAAGTGTCCGATTTTCAGCGTCTGTGAAAATGAGTTTACAGGGAATGTCAGGCCAATGGCCAGCAAAATTACCAATACGTGTTTCATCATAAAAAATAATTTATGGTTGCAAAATTATGTAATTTGTTGAAAATGAATTAATCTTTTTTGTTTTTTACTTCAACACCCAGAATATCAAGTACCTCATCGCTTCTGTCGTATTTGGCATTAACATAAAGCATGGTAACTGCTCCAGACTTGTCGAAGACAAAATCAAATCCTTCTTCGGAGGCCATTTTCTGGATGGCTTCAAATACTTTATCCTGAATAGGTTTGACCAGTTCCTGCCTCTTTTTGAAAAGTTCACCATTTTTACCGAATTTTTCTTCTTTAAACTTGTTCAGGTCATCTTCCTTTTTCTGAATTTCATCTTCTCTTTTCTTTCTCACTTCTTCAGGGAGCAAAACCTGTTCAGCACGATAGGCATTGTATAGCTTTTCAATTTCATCCATTTTTTGCTTGATTTCGTCTTTCCATTTATTGGTAAGCTGATCGAGCTGGCTTTGGGCTGATTTATATTCCGTCATCTGATTTAATATGTATTCTGAATCGACATAACAGAATTTCTGGGTATAGCCTGCCGTAAAGGATAAAATGACTGCCAGCAGGGTGAAAAATAATAACTTAAATTTTTTCATGACTTTGTTTTAAAGGTTTACTCTTAAAAAACATAAAAAATGCCATTATTGATATGAATTAGAATTCCTGTCCGATGGATATGTGAAACTGACTTTTATTTGCCTCAGGGCTACCCGGTACAGCATCGAAGCCATAACCCCAATCGAATCCGAGCAGACCAAACATAGGCATAAAGATGCGGATACCTGCACCAAGCGACCTGTACACTTTGAAGGGATTAAATTCTTTAAAACGCAACCAACTGTTCCCGGCTTCAGCAAATACGAGGGCATAAATAGTTGCACTTTGGTTCAATGTCAGTGGATATCGTAGTTCGAGGGTGTATTTATTGAAAATAGTCCCTCCTTTTTCTGTTGCATTTTGGGCGGTCAGGGAATTGTCTTCATATCCGCGAAGGGCAATCAGTTCCCTGCCATCCAGGTGAAAACCTGTCAGCCCACTTCCGCCAACGTAAAAGCGTTCAAAAGGTGTAAGTCCTACTTTGGGGTTGAAAAAACCGATGAAGCCATATTGCATACGTGCATTTAACACAAGATTTTGAACAATATTAAGAAACCAGGAAGCATCAAAACGCCATTTATGATATTCGCTCCACTTGTATTTTTCCTGTAAGGTTGCATTCGACCAGTCTTTATTGGTAAAAAGAGAATAGGGGGGCGTCCATTGTAAAGAAAGAGAGAAATTAGAGCCTCTTCTGGGATAAATGGGCTGGTCAACCGAGTTTCTGGATATAAGATGCCTGAAATTAAGGTTGTTGGAATAACCATTGGCAAAACTGAATTCATATGTATAATTGGAAAGGTCGTACCGCTGAAAAGTCAGGGAATTGTAGGTGGTAAAATAATCGTCAGGGAAACGTAGCCTTTGTCCGAGCCCAACGGTTACGCCAGCGATATTAATACTGCTACGTAGAGGATCTGTTTTTTTCTTTCCATTGGATTGAAATGAACGATAAAAACTGATAGATAATGAGTTAGGCTTTTTTCCTCCAAGCCATGGCTCGGTAAATGAAAGATTGAATGAGCTGAAATAAATGGCATTTGATTGAAAACGCAGGCTCAGACGCTGACCGTCTCCTGAAGGCAAGGGTTGCCATTCTTTAAATTTAAAAAATTTTCTTGAAGAAAAATTGCTGAACATAAAACCAAGGCTGCCCACGAATTGTCCTGCACCCCATCCACCCTGAAGCTGAAACTGATCGGATGGTTTTTCTACCAGAATATATTCAAGATCGACAGTCCCTTTTTCAGGATCAGGTGTGGGGATGACATTCATCTGTTCTGGGTCAAAATATCCGAGGTTTGCCAGTTCACGTTGTGTCCGGATAATATCTGACCTGCTGAATTTCATGCCGGGTCTTGTCCTGATTTCACGCATGATGACGTGGTCGCTTGTCCGTGTGTTTCCACTGATTAAAACCTTGCTGACAGTTGCCGGAGGGCCTTCAAATATCCTTATTTCTATATCAATACTATCATTTTCAACTTTCACTTCTACGGGATTTATATTGAAAAAGAGATAGCCGTTGTCCATATATAATGAACTGACATCCAGACCTGCCGGATTCATGTTGAGCTTCTGGCTGAGCACTTCAGGATTATAAACATCTCCCTTTTTAATGCCAAGTATAGCGTTCAGTTCTTCATCTGAATATTTGGTATTTCCTGTCCAGTAGATATTTCTGAAATAATATTTTCTGCCCTCATTAATTTTAATATTGACAGTCAGCTTGTTGTCGGCTCCGATTAGTACAGTATCATACTCAATTTTTGCATCCCGGTAACCATGTTTATTGTAATAAGCTATGACCCTGTTTTTATCTTCTTCATATTTTTCGGCAAGAAATTTAAAGGAATAATAAAAGTTCCATCCTTTAAACATTTTTGTTTTCTTCATTAGTGATTTGATTTTTGAGGTCTTTACTGCGTTATTTCCCTCAATTCCGATATACCCGATTTTAACTTTCTCATTTTTGTTGACATTGACCGTGAGTTTAATGCTATTGTTGTTAAAAAGCGTGTCAGGCTCCGGAATTATTTTTATTTCGGGTTTCAGATAACCTTTTTCTACATAGAATTCATTTACTTTGTTGTAAAGGGTTTGTATCAGATAATCCGTTACAATTTCTCCCTTGACGATGGTAAGTTTATCTTCTATTTTTTTTGCTTCTGATTTGGAAATACCGGTAAAGGTATATTTTGATAAACGTGGCGCTGACTGAACTTTAATAGTCAGGTAAATAATGTCTTCTGTCATGCTGTCGGCCAGTATGTTGATATCTGAAAATAGTTTTTGCTTCCATAAATTGCGTATAGCGATTCCCAGTCTGTCACCGGGGATAAACAATTCATTACCAACGGATAAACCACTGAAGGCAATAACAAGAGCAGGGTCAATGTTTTCATTTCCTTCAACGTGGATGGCTCCAATGATGTATTTTTTAGGGAGAGAGGCACTATTCTGGTCATTCTGTGCAAAGATGCTCAGGGAGGAGGCCAGACACACAAAAAACAAAAGGATTTTCTTCATCATGTTACCGTTTTATTTGCTCACTAACTCTGCCAAATCGCCTTTCCCGCTTCTGAAAATCAATAATTGCTTCAAAAAAATCCTCTTTTGTGAATTCAGGCCATTTTTTAGGCGTAAAATATAATTCTGAATAAGCTAATTCCCAGAGTAAAAAATTGCTGATGCGGTATTCTCCACTGGTTCTGATCAGTAGTTCAGGGTCAGGAAAATCTGCTGTTGAAAGATAGCTTTTAAATAGTTTTTCATTGAAATCAGCAGCCTGAAGTTTTCCCTGACAGGCATCAGATATAATTCTTTTACTGGCTTCAACTATATCCCAACGTGAACCATAACTTAATGCCATGATAAGTTTTAAGCCATCGTTATCTTTCGTTTTTTCAACAGCTTTTAACACTTCATTCAGGGTTTCGGGGGGTACTTTCTCAAGTTCACCGATTACCCGGATAGAAATATTGTTTTTATGGAGTTCGTTAAGTTCTTTTCTGATGGTTTGAACGAGCAGGTTCATCAGTCCGCTGACTTCCTGTTTTGGTCTTTTCCAGTTTTCAGTTGAAAAGGTATAAAGTGTCAGATATTCCAGCTCTATTTCCCGTGAGGCTTCCACAATTCTTCTGACTGTTTTAACGCCATAACGGTGTCCGTATAATCTTGATTTGTTTTGTTCCTTTGCCCACCGGCCATTGCCGTCCATAATGATGGCAATATGCCTTGGCATTTTTCCCTTATCAATCTGACTTTTTAAATCATTTGTCATAGTGGTCGTTGCAAATAAGTGGCAAAGGTACTAAAATTCAAAACAAACCTTGTTTCTAATTTTAACTGAAAGAGTTGCTCCGTAAAAATAATAAAAATCAAGCATATCCGGGCGGCCACGTTGTTTTCCGTTAAAACCAATTTTGATTTCTGACCTGTCGGACAAAACCGGTGATAGTGGCCCATATTTATCTTCAAGTACATCTATGTTATAATATGTGTTACTCACATCATCGAGGTAATCAGTAAATGTGTATCTAAACCCGACAAAAATGGCCAAATTAACATCTTTATTCAATTTTATTTTAAAGCCTCCTCCGAAAGGAATTACAGGTTGGACGAGATGATAAGAGTTTTTGTTACTTTCAATTTTTTTCCCTTCGGTGTCGAGGGGTTTAAGACGAACAACATTCCCATTGTAGGTGGTTACCGGTTGAAAGAAAAATGTTCCAAATCCTGTAAATACATAAGGTGTAAAACGGTTGGGATTAAGTCCGATAGCAAATTTGAAAAAGTTAAATTCAAGTTGATAAGATATTTCGGTGATGGTACTGCAGAAATTCAAATTTCTGATTTTCAGGTGTTTAAAATTGTTGTCATCCCCTGAAATCTTGCCTCTGTAAAAATAAAAATTATTAGAGAAAAAGGGGCTTATATTTTTCTTGAAAAAAAATGCCCCGTAAGTTTTGGTTTCCTTTAAAACAATGTCGGGGGATAAATCTCCCAGGTAATTAGATCCTCCGGCACTAATACCGATTTCCCAGTTCTGGGCAAACGAGTTGCTCAGATTTAATAAAAATAATATAGCGACCAACCACAGCTGTTTCATTGACAAAATAACCCTAAAATAATGTTTTTATTGCAATATCAGGTGTTTTTTAAAAACCCATGCACCCAAATTTTAAAAGGGAATATGTGATGGTAATTCCGGCAAAATAGTACCAGTCTTTTGCCTCAGGGCTACCTCTCATATCCACACCGGGAACCTTTTCAATCCGTTCGTCATTGACTTCGCCTGTGCGGTTAGATAATGAAGCAGCAATTTGTCCGTTCCGGTAAAGAATATCGCGGTAACTGGCATAGCTGTTTGAGCAGTCGTCTAAGTAATCGGTAAAAGTTTTTCGGGCAGAAATTTCAATACCAATGTTTAAATTTCGTCCGGGGGAATATTTCCAGCCAAAACCAAAGGGAATACCAATCTGATATAAGGTATATCTTCTGTCGGCATAATCGGGGCCTGAAAGATATTGACCTTCGGTTCCAAGTGGTTGGAGATTTATCCATTTCCCGTTATACATGGCCTGTGGATTCATTTTAAAAAGGCATATTCCGGCAAAAATGTATGGAGATGATTTATACGTAAAATGATTGGTTCGAAAACCAAGTATGTAAAATTCAGGAACAACGGCAATATCAAGCAATGGAGAGCGGAAAGAGAGATTTCTGGTCCATCTGCGGTGATAATAGTAGCGGGCGTCAGAATCTGCTCCCGATACCATTCCCTTTGTGATGGATAGCCGAAGTGAAAAATGCCGTGAAAGATTCAACCGGCTGATGACTCCATAACTCAGATGGGTATGATTCATTTTAATAAAGCGTTCGGAAAAGTCTCCGTTATAGTTTGTCCCTCCTAAATATCCACCAAATTCCCAGTATTGTGCTGATAAAACAGTGGGTGTGATGAGTAAAATGAATATAATCAATCTTTTCATCGGCTTTACATTTGGAGAACAAAAGTAAGTAATTAATTAATATGCAAATACAGGAAAATTTTTTAAGGAGAGCTTAAAACCTGTAGCAGGCATTAGGAAGGATAGAATAGGTGAGCGTAAAGCCGGTAAATACATACCAGTCATTTTTTGTTGGGTCGCCCCTCTCATCAGCCGATGTATATTCCATTCTTTCAGGAAGCACTTCTCCTGTACGGTTTGATAGCAAATCAGACAATTCTCCATAAGTTGATTTGAGGATGTCTGATTCAACATAGGTTTTGCTGACATCATCCAGATAATCCGTAAAGGTAGTTCTGACGCCCAATTCAAAACCAACATTCCAGTAGCGATTAATGGCAAATTTATAACCGGCTCCAAGTGGAATACATATCTGAGTCAGTGCATATTTTTTCCGGTCATTGTATTTGGTTGTTCCCTGTCCTTCAGTACAAAGGGGTTGCAGTGCATACCACTGATGATTGTATAAGGCTTTCGGATTAAACCGGAACAGTGATAATCCGAAAAAGATATACGGACTTGACTGGTAAGAGGGATGACCCGATTTATATCCGGTCAGGTTTATTTCTCCTTGTACTCCAATATCAAGTAATCTGGAACGGAAACTCAGGTTCCGGTTTTTTTTATCGAGAATTCTTGAATTGGCATCATTTCCGGAAATCGTGCCATGATAGATGTTTGCCTTAACCGAAAACCATTGATTTACATTATACCTTGCCAACACTCCTGCTGCCGGATGAAGTTCTTTCAGGTCGATAAATTGTGTTAAATCTCCTGAATAGGTGCTGATTCCTCCAAATACCCCTGCTTCCCAGTATTGGGAGCTAACAAGCAGGGGTAAGGAAACTAATAGTGTTACAAAAAATTTCTGCACTGTCGGCTGTCTTTTTTAGAAGCAGAAACAGGTATTTTTTCTAAATGTTTTTGAAATAGTAAATCCAAACCACATATACATGTCATTGGCGTCAGGATTTCCTCTAAGTGAACCGGGAGCACGGTTGGGTACATAATTTCCGCCTACCCATGTTCCTTCACGGTCAGAAAGCTGAGCTGTGATACCGTTAACGCCTCCATCTAAAAGGGTGAAATCAGGGTATTTTCCGCCAATGTCATCCAGATGGTCGGTAAATGTTTTATTCTGACTGACATAAAGTCCGATGTTCCATAAATAGAGGTTCAACTGACGGCTGTTGCGCGGGCGTTTAAAGCTGTATTTGATACCAAAACCATAAGGAATTGAAAATTGGGTAAGGCTATATTTAGGTTCATAGCCGGGTAATCCCTGTCCTTCTGTGCCTAATGGCTGAAGTTTATACCATGTTCCGTCTAATTCGGCTTTTGGTGAAAAGTTGTAAACGCTTATACCTGCAAAAACATAAGGAGCCCAGTTCCTTAATTTATTGCCACTGATGAAAGGTAAGATATTATATTCAACCTGTGCGGTGAAATCAAGTACATGAGATTTAAATGAGATATTTCTTAAGTAAGCCTGTCCCGGAGGATCTGCATCTTTATTTCCATCCCATCCAGAAATCCAACCCATATAAACGCCACCTTTAAAATTTAACCTCGGGTTAAAATAATATCTGTAAAGGGCTCCAAAACCTGGCTTTGTCTCTTTCCATGTTACATGTGCCCATGTAAGGTCACCTAAATATTCAGTGATTCCTACAATTAAACCAATTTCTTTATCCTGAGATCTGGCAGGAGTAAGAAATAATGTTGAAGCTACAATAACTAAACTTATTCTAAAAAAATTCTTCATGAGATAACCTTTTAAGGAAATTATTCGACAACAAAAATACAAAGAGAAAAATTAATTTTGGTTAACAAAAAAAAAATTTTTTAAAAATTTTATCAGGTATTTCTCTGATCTAATCCCCAGTTGAGTTTTTCTCTGATTACTTTACTGAAATTTTGATTATTAAACCTGATAGTAAATATTTTAAAAGGTGCTTTTCTGGCAGATAACTGAACTGAATCATCAATTGTTCTGTATCTGGAATCCAGTGAAATCAGGTATTTTCTGTTTCTACCGGAGATAGTAAAGGAAAACTCTGCATCATCAGGAAGAATGACTGGTCGGACGTTCAGGTTGTGTGGAGCAACAGGTGTCAGTATAAAAGTATTGGATTGAGGGAATACAATAGGTCCCCCGCAACTCATGGAATATGCTGTAGAACCTGTTGGAGTTGATAAGATTAATCCATCGCACCAATAGGTATTGAACAGTTCCTGATTAACCACCACAGTGATTTTGACCAAAGATGAGCTGTCGCCTTTATGAATGGTGAATTCATTCAGTGCATAGTTTTCTTTATTAAATAAATCAGGATGGCTCTGAAGTTCAACAAGGGTTCTTTCTTCAATATTGTATTGCTTTTGCCTGAGAGAAGCAATTATCTGGTCAAGCTGATTCATTTGATTATTGGCCAGAAAGCCAAGTCTTCCGGTATTAATGCCTAAAACCGGAATTTTACTGTCGCGGATTAAAAGAATTGAATCGAGCAGGGTGCCGTCTCCTCCTAGCGAGAAAACAAAATCAGGATTTAGGCTGATCAGCTCTTCTGAGGAGTTAAAAAATGTAATGCCGTCTTGCAGAATATGACTTTCTGCTGATGAATATACCGAAGTTTCAATATTCTGTGCTGAAAGAAACTGAATGAGATTGTTCAGGGTATTTTCATGAATATGGTTGTATAATTTAGTAAAAACAGCAATCTTCATCTGAAAAGAATGAGAATTTATGAACCTCAAAATTAAGATTAATATTCTCTGTATTTTAAGTCTCGTATAATTTTGCAGTAAAAATTTTTATGACCTGGCTATAAAGCTTGACAAGATGGAGAAAGAACCTTATAAATTTATTGATGTCGAAAAAGTCATCGGTTCAAAGAGTGAAAAATTTCTACGAATTGTCCCTAAATTCATTATTCGTTATCTGAAAAGAATTCTCCATGAAGACGAAATCAATAGCGCCCTGAACCGGAATGCAGATAAGAAAGGACTCGATTTTGTCAACGAAATTCTGATTGAGTTTGGTACAAAAATAAAAGTGGTCAACGAATCCAACATTCCGAGAACACAGAAAGCAATTGTAGCGAGCAATCATCCTCTGGGAGGTCTTGATGGACTTGCTCTGATGAAAGTGGTAGGTAAATTTAATCCGAATATACGTTTTCTGGTTAACGACCTTTTACTGAATCTTGAAAATCTCAAGGAAATTTTCATTCCTATTAATACATTAGGCCGTACAACAAAAGAAACAGCCATGTTGCTGCGAAAAATTTATGAATCAGACAACCTGATTCTGAATTTTCCCTTCGGACTTGTCAGCCGGAAAAGAAGAGGTCGTATTGAAGACCTTGAGTGGAAAAAAAGTTTTATTACAAAAGCACGTGAATATCAAAGAGATATAATTCCAGTATATATTGACGGGAAAAATTCAAACTTTTTTTATACCCTGGCCAACGTCAGAAAAAGACTGGGAATAAAACTTAATCTTGAAATGTTTTTATTGGTCAATGAAATGTACCGTCAGTGCAGCAAACTGATTACCATATCTTTCGGAAAGCCTATATCCTATAAGACTTTTGATAACCGTTACAGCGATGCTGACTGGGCTGAGAAACTCAGAAGACATGTGTATCAGATGGCTATTAATCCGGATATAGATTTTGTTGTTTAACTTTGCACTTTAAAAAAATGATGGAAAAAATCATTGATCCTATTGATGTTGAGTTAATTCAGCAAGAATTGACAAAGGAAACATTTCTTCGTAATACCAACAATGGTAAGAATGAAATCTACATTATCAATTGTAAAAATGCTCCGAATACGCTAAAAGAGATTGGGAGATTAAGGGAAATTACCTTCAGAGATGCAGGTGGCGGTACAGGGAAAAGCTGCGATCTTGATGAATTTGATATTTCTGATAATCCTTACGAGCAGTTGATAGTCTGGAATCCTGAATTCAGGGAAATTGTTGGTGGGTATCGTTTTTTACTTTGCAACAAAACCGAATTTGATAAAAATGGTCAGCCTGTTCTGGCTACCTCCGAAATATTTCATTTTTCCGAAAAATTTATCAGGGAATATCTTGATCAGACCATTGAACTTGGGCGTTCGTTTGTTCAGCCTAATTACCAACCCACTGTTGATTTTCGCAAAGGAATGTATTCGCTCGATAATTTATGGGACGGACTTGGAGCAGTTATTATCGAAAATCCTCATCTGAGGTACTTTTTCGGTAAAATCACCATGTATCCTCATTTCAACAGAGAGGCTCGCGATCTGATTTTATTTTTCATCAACAAGTATTTTAAAGATAATGAGGGACTTGTTCATCCCATTAAACCACTTGAAATTACAACAAGTGAGAAAAAACTTAAATCCATTTTGTCTGCCGATAATTACAAGGATGATTATAAAATTTTAATTCAGGAAGTACGTAAACGTAAGGAGAATATTCCTCCGCTTGTGAATGCCTATATGAATCTTTCTGCAACCATGCGTTGTTTTGGCACCGCACTGAATCCGACCTTCGGAAATGTTGAAGAAACGGCTATTTTAATTGCTATCGCAGATATTTATGACATTAAAAAAGAAAGGCACCTGAATTCTTATACAAAGGAAAACTAATTCAATCCTTTATTCCTGATTTTCTTTCATTTTGGAGTTAAAAAAGTGCTCAATATTGCCAATCAGGTTTTTGGCAATGTAGAGATGGTTGGTTGTAAAAGCAATCGTTTTTGGTGCTATCTGTCTGAATGGCTTGTAATAAACAGATTGTTCGAGTTTTGTGGAAGGAATAAATTTGACCTGTGAACTTAACCAGAATATCAGGCTGACCAGAAAGATGACTTTGAACAATCCGAGGATTCCTCCTCCAATCCGGTTGAACAGGTTCAGCTGAACAACTTTTATGATTTTTTCAATGAGCCTGCCAGCCATGGAAACAATAATAAAAATGGCAATAAAAACAATGAAATAAGCTACATAAGGACCTATCCCTGTTCCTGGAGCAATGTGAAGTTTTTGTATGAGATAATGGGTGAGCGACATGGCTCCAATAATCGCGATAAAAAACCCAAGAAAAGTAAATATTTCACTGATAATGCCTTTTCTGAACCCCAGAATAAAAAATATGGCGAGGAAAATGGTGATGACAATATCAATCGTAATCATGAGGTAAGTAATTGGCGTGCAATCTGATTGATTGTTTTTCCATCAGCTTTTCCTGCAAGCTGTTTCATGGCAATCTGCATGACTTTCCCAAGACCAGCCGGGTCTGAAACTCCTGTTTCTTCAATAATTTTCTGAACTATTTCCCTGATTTCATCTTCGCTCATCTGTGCCGGAAGATATTTTTCAAGAACTTTCAACTCGGCTTGTTCTTCTTCTGCCAGGTCGTTGCGGTTGTTTTTGGTATAAACTTCAATAGAATCTCTTCTTTGTTTGACCAGTCGGTTGATGAGTTTCAACTCGTCTTCCTCTGTTATTTCTTTATTTCCGCCTTCAGATTTCAATAACAGAATGGCAGATTTAACCGACCTGATGGCCTTGAGTGCAGCCTGATCTTTGTTGCGCATGGCATTTTTCAGGTCTTCATCAAGTGTACTGAATATAGACATTTTCTTACATTTAAGTTATTAAAAAACAGGGCTTTATCACTTTCTGACAAAGCCCTGAAAATTTATGCATTATGACGATTATACAAGCCCCTGAGCAATCATGGCATCAGCAACTTTTACAAAGCCACCAATATTGGCACCTTTGACATAGTTGATGAAGTCGCCTTCTTTACCCCATTTCACACAGGTGTTGTGGATGTTGATCATGATGTTGTGAAGCCTTTGGTCAACTTCTTCACGCGACCATGACAGACGGAGTGAATTCTGGCTCATTTCGAGGCCTGAAGTGGCAACACCACCTGCATTGGCTGCTTTTCCCGGAGCATACAGAATTTTCTTTTCGAGGAAATATTCTACAGCTTCAGGGGTGGATGGCATGTTGGCGCCTTCGCTGACAACGAAACATCCGTTGGCTACCAATGTTTTGGCATCTTCTCCGTTGAGTTCGTTTTGGGTGGCACATGGAAGTGCTATATCGCATTTTACACCCCATGGAGTTTTTCCTTCTACATATTCGCAACCATATTTTTCAGCATATTCCTTAATTCTGCCACGTTTGACGTTCTTTAACTGCAGAACAAAGGCCAGTTTTTCGGCATCGATACCTTTGGGGTCATAGATGTACCCGTCTGAGTCTGATAAGGTTACAGGTTTTGCTCCCAATTGCAGACATTTTTCGGTTGCATACTGGGCAACATTTCCGCTACCAGAAATTACCACTGTTTTTCCTTTAAAGCTTTCTTTACGTGTTTTTAACATTTCTTCTGCAAAATAAACACAACCATAACCGGTAGCTTCAGGACGAATCAGTGAACCGCCCCATTCAAGGCCTTTTCCTGTTAATACCCCTGTAAATTCATTTCTTATTCTTTTGTACTGTCCGAACAAGAAACCGATTTCACGTCCACCAACACCAATATCACCTGCGGGCACGTCAGTGTCGGGGCCAATATGACGGCAAAGCTCAGTCATGAAACTCTGGCAAAAACGCATGACTTCATTATCTGATTTGCCTTTTGGATCGAAATCGGAACCACCTTTACCGCCTCCCATGGGCAGGGTTGTCAGGCTGTTTTTGAATACCTGTTCGAAGGCAAGGAATTTCAACACACCCAGGTTGACTGTCGGGTGAAACCTTAATCCACCTTTGTAAGGGCCTATGGCACTGTTCATTTCAATACGGAAACCCCTGTTGATCTGAAATTCTCCCTTGTCGTCAATCCATGGAACGCGAAACATAATCACTCGTTCAGGTTCTGCAATTCTTTCAAGGATTTTAGCAGTTTTGTATTTTGGGTTTTCTTCAATAAAAGGAATAAGCGATTCGGCTACTTCCTGTACTGCCTGATGAAATTCGGATTCACCAGGATTTTTGGCTATGATTTTAGCCATGAATTCTTTAACTCTATTATCCATTTTCTTACTTTTTTGTTTAAAATTGTTTTTAAAAGTCCGACAATATTAAAGATTATTTTTAACACGCAATATGATTTGGAAATTTTTTTGAAAAAAAATTAATTTATTGATTGACAACGCTTTGTGTGTTTTCTGCTCCTTTTTTAACTTTTCATTTCTTGCCGTTAGACATAAATTTATTTTCTTTGCAGAAATTTTTCACGACATTTTATATTCTTTTATGGACTTTTCGGGAAACGACATCCACAAACTCGTTGATTTTTTTGAAAAACAAACGCTTACTGACGACTATTCCTTTTTTGATCCCGATGATTTCTTAAAGATTATTGATTTTTATCTTAACATCTCTAAATTTGAACTTGCTGTCAATGCAAGCAAATTATCAGTCAGAACTTTCCCTTTTAATATTGATCTGCTTTTTAAACGTACTGAATTGCTGATGAAGGAAGAAGAGTTTGACCATGCCCTTGATGTGTTGGATAAAATAGCTATGATCGATCCTTTTAATCCGGAAACTCATCTGTTTCAGGCAAAAGTACTTTATGAGCTTGGAGATTTTGAAGAATCGCTCGAACATCTTGAACATGTTTTCAGGTATGATTCTGAAAATATTGAAGCTATTAAGATCAGGGCATTAATCCATTTTGAGGTGGGTGAAGACACAGAAGCTTTCGACTATTTTAAGGCATATCTGTATTATTGTCCTGAAGATAAGGAGATTTTGAGAAGTTTTACCTATTGTTCGATGAACATCGGGCGTGAAGATGAGGTATTGAAATTCTATCAGAAGCTTGTGGATCATCAGCCTTTTTCTTCACAGATGTGGTACAATTTAGGCCAGATTCATGACGATATTTATCGTTTTGAAGAGGCAAAAACCCTTTATGAAGTTGCAGCAGCGCTCGATCCGGAAAATCCTGCACCTTATATTAATATTGGTGCTTATTATTTCGCTGAGAAAAATTATCAGGCTGCTATTGACAACTATCTGAAAGCTTTTGAACGGGGAGCTAACGACTCATATTTTTTATCTCAGATCGGATATTCATACTTTTATCTTGAAAATGATGAGCTTGCCGAGGCCTATTTTAATAAAAGTATTGAAGCTGATAAATACAATGATAATGCTTTTTTTGGTATTGCACTGATTGCTCATAAACAGCAACAACTGCCCAAGGCTTTTCAGATGGTCAGAAAAGCGATGAAAGTTGATTCATTTAATCCGAGGTATAAGGTATTGTATGCAATTATTCTTGGAAAAATGGGCAAATGGAAGGATTCTGAAGATGTTTTTTTAAAAATTGTTTCTTCTCAGACGAATGAACCTGATGCTTTTATTGATTATCTTTTCTTTTACTACCAATCGTTTCATAAGCTGAAAGCCCTTCAACTGACTGAAAAAGTCTTTGAGCAGTATCAGAAGGATCCGGATATTACCTATTTTTACATTGGACTTTTGTATGATAATGAAATGGATGATGAAGCTTTCCCGCTTTTGAAAAAAACTCTCAGAGAGAATTATGATGAACATGAAATAATGCTTGAATATTTTCCTTATCTGAACGGTAATCCGGCTATCCGTGAAATAATTGATTACTACCGGCCACAAATGAGCTCAAGTCAGGATGAAATTTAATATGGCTATTTTATCAGGTTTCAGAAAACAATTTTTTCGATTTTCAACTCTTTTTACATGCTTTTTAATACCTGTAATTAATTCAGCTCAGAATTTCCCTTTCAATCAAAAAAACATCAGCTTTCAACAGGCTGAAAAATGGGCGGATTCAGTATTGTTGACTTTATCAACTGAAGAAAAAATTGGCCAGTTGTTGATGGTTTCGGCCTATTCCGGAGCATCTCAAAACAAGAAGGATATTGAATGGGCGATTAAAAAATATAAAATAGGTGGTGTAATTTTTTTTAAAGGAGAACCTACTCATCAGGCCATTCTGACCAACCGCTACCAGCAGTTATCTTCCATACCTTTACTCGTCAGCATGGATGCAGAATGGGGCGTTGGCATGCGCCTCGACAGCGTTATATCATTTCCTAAACAAATGAGTTTTGGCTTTGCCAATGACAGTGTCCTGATGTATGAAACAGGAAAAGCCATTGCCCGGCAGTGTAAATTGCTGGGGGTTCACATCAATTTTGCTCCTGTTGCCGATATTAATAGCAATCCTAAAAATCCTGTCATACACCTTCGTTCTTTCGGAGAAGACAAATATCAGGTAACAAGGCTTGCCCTTGCTTATATGAAAGGTCTTCAGGACAACGGTATCATGGCTGTTGCCAAACATTTTCCCGGACATGGAGATACCGAAACCGATTCCCATAAGGATTTACCGGTTTTGATGCACGACACTAACCGATTGAAAGAGATTGAGTTATATCCTTTTCGCCAGCTTTTCAGTCAGGGGGTTGGCGGGGCCATGGTGGCTCACCTTCGTATTCCGGCTCTTGATTCGCTGCCTGCCATGCCGGGGAGCCTGTCGTATCAGGTCGTAACCTCATGGCTGAAAGATAAAATGGGCTTTTCCGGCCTCGTATTTACAGATGCCCTGAACATGAAAGGGGTGACCAACTTTTATGAAGCCGGAGATATTGAATTACGTGCATTACTTGCCGGAAACGATATTTTGCTTTGCCCTCAGGATGTTGCAAAAGCTGTTCATACTATTTCAAAGGCTGTGAAAAATGGAATTGTTTCAGACAGTCTCCTGAATGTAAAGGTTAAGAAAATATTGATTTACAAATACTTTCTCGTTTCTCCGAAATCAGCCTATATTCAGATTTCTCATCTGACGGAAAAGTTAAATAATCCTGAGTCTTTCTGGCTGAAGCAAAGAGTTATTGAAAAATCAATAAGCTTGCTCAGAAATGAGGATGCCATTATTCCACCTGACGGGAAAAGATTTAATGACTTTTTCCCTGTTTATATAGGATGCAATGATAAACCTGTCTTTCAATCGACACTGGAACTTTACGGAGAATTTCCCTTCTTGTGTGTGAACAATATCAGCGACACTTCGCTTTATGATTCTCTGCTCAATATTTTACTGAAAAAGAATTATCTCCTTATCGTGCTGTGTGGATCCAATACAAATAATGTCAATAACTCCGGACCGACACCCAGACAAACTGAATTTGTAAATTTTCTGCTGTCTAATAAAATGTCTGTTTTGGTCAATTTTGGCAGCCCTTATGTGCTTGGCCGGTTTGAGAAAGCAAGGAATATTTTACAGGTAACAGAAAATGATTCACTTTTTCAGTTTTTTGGTGCTCAGGCACTGATGGGTGCAATTCCGGTTTCAGGCAAACTACCGGTTACTGTCAGTAAAACCATGGCATTTAAAAGCGGCATAAAACAGGATAAAGTTATCCGGCTGAAATATACTTCTCCTTTTGAACTGGGAATACATCCTGACAAACTAAAAAGCATTGACGATATTATTCTTCATTCAATTGACAATGGTGTGTTTCCCGGCTGCCAGCTTTTACTGGCAAAAAATGGTAAAGTGTTTTTCAATAAAAGCTATGGTTATCATACTTACGAACCTGTCATCAAGGTTAAAAGCACTGATATTTACGATCTGGCCTCCGTTACAAAAGTTTCTGCGACACTGCTGCCTGTCATGAAACTGTATGAAACAGGCAAACTTCCGCTTGAAGGTAAAATAAAGGCTTTTCTTGATTTGCCTGCCAATTCAAATTATGCGAAACCTTCCATCTCCCAGCTGCTGACCCATGAGGCCGGTTTTGTGGCATGGATTCCGTTTTACGAACAATTTCTCAACAAGGATAAACTCCCTGATAGCCGCTATTTTTCTGATACATTCAGCGAAAATTATCCCGTTCAGGTTTCCGACCATCTTTTTGCCGTTAAAAATATTGAAAATATCATCTGGAAGAGCATTCTGACCCAGCCTGTTAAAAAGCAGGGGGAATATGTTTACAGCGACATTGATTTTATATTCCTGAAAAAAATTGTTGAAAATATCCTTCAGCAGCCAATGGATAAATATCTTGAAAAAGAGTTTTACAGCAGTCTTGGGATGAACAATACTCTTTTCAATCCGCTGAAAAAAGTGAGTCCTGACAGAATTCCTCCGACTGAAATTGATAACTATTTCAGATACAATATTATACAAGGTTTTGTGCATGATCCTGCTGCCGCACTGATGGGGGGTATATCTGGTCATGCCGGTTTGTTTTCCAATGCCAACGATCTGGCCAAACTGTTTCAGATGTTGCTAAACCATGGTGTTTATGGAAATGTCAGGTATTTTAAACCTGAGACTATCGATACGTTTACCAAACGTTATTCATTGGTCAGCAGGCGGGCTCTCGGCTTTGACAAACCAGCTTTCATGCCGGGTGAATATAATCCCTGCAGCAGCAATACACCACTTTCAGCTTTCGGACATACAGGATTTACAGGCACTTGTGTCTGGGCAGATCCGGATAATCAGCTGATTTTTGTTTTTCTGTCGAACAGGACTTATCCCGATCAATACAATAACCTGATTAACAAACAAAAGACAAGACAGCAGATTCAGGAAATGGTCTATAAGATTATCGGGCACTGAATATTTATTCATTATTTACCGAAAAAACCTTTCCGGTGTAAAGAGTAAAGCGGAGTGTTTTGTAAGACTTTTTCAGAATGAGATTGCAGATTTCTTCTGCTTTTGTCACATTTTCAGGTATATAGGTGTCTTTTTGCATGTTTTTTCCTGTTATTTCAAGCTCTTTAAAGTTCCCCATTCTGATCAGCAAAACAGCTCTCTTTTCTTCAAGATTCAGCTCTGTAGGGTCTTTATATTTAACTTTAAGGTTTTTTTCAGGAAATACCTTCTGAAGAATCTGGTTCAGATTGATTTGAAGGTGATTGTTGGATGCATTGAATTCTCTGTTCATCTGAATTTCACGGTCGGTAACCGGATGTGCCTGCCCGCCCGAAAATATCATTAAAAAAACAGGTTTGTTGAGCATGGCCTGTGCAATGTAGTATTCAAGTATTGGAAAAGTATAACTGTCTTTTTTCTTTTGTGTCAGACTTTGTTTCACTTTTTGGATGATGTTGAGGGATATTTCAAAATTCCTCATTTCCCTGATAATGTAAACCCATATTCTGTCCATCACCGAATACTTACGCCAGCCGGAGCCATCTCTTCTCGATGTTGTGAGTAGATCATTCTTTTCCCAATGATTGATAATACGGTAGCTGAATTCCTTGTTTGAAATCTGATATTGGCGGCTGTTGAAAAATGAATTGATTTCATTCCTGATTTCGTTGTGGTAAAAATCATGAAACCCAAGCTCAAAATCAACGCCACGGAGGATAAAAATATTTTCAGACGACATGATTTCCTAAAATTTCATTGTACAAAGATAACCTATTGGTATAAATATTTTACGTTCAAAAATTTAAGGGTCATTAATTTCTTCTGATGAAGGTTATCAA